>CAJXPH010000172.1 GCA_913057765.1 uncultured Campylobacteraceae bacterium | reverse complement strand
CGAGATCCTCTCTGGTCTCGTGGGCTCGGAGATGTGTATAAGAGACAGATTTAATAAACACGAGGTAATTTATGAGATTTATTATACTGTTTTTTTTATACATTTATTCTTTTAGTATTGAAATACAAAAACCAAAAGTCTATTATGGAGATGAAAATATCACAGCTTGGCTTATGAGTGAAAAACTTGATGGAATAAGAGGATATTGGGATGGGGAAAAACTTCATACAAGAAGGGGTAATAAAATCTTTGCGCCAAATTGGTTTCTTGAAAATCTTCCACCTTTTGAACTAGATGGTGAATTGTGGACTAAAAGAAGCGATTTTGAGACTATTCAAAATATTGTAATGGATAAAACTCCAAGTAAAGATTGGCAAAAAATAACATACAATATATTTGAAGTTCCAAATGCCAAAGGAAATTTTCTAAAAAGACTTAATAAAGCAAAGAATTGGTTTGAAAAATATCCTATTAATCATGTCAAAATAGTAAATCAAATAAAAATAAACAACAAAAAACATCTAGATGACTTTTTAAATGAGATTATCCATAAAAAAGGGGAAGGTGTGATAATCAAAAATCCTGAGAAGTCCTATCATACGGGGAGAAGTCCTCATGTATTAAAAGTAAAAAAAGCTCAAGATATGGAAGGGAAAGTGATAGCTATAACTATTTCTAAAAAAACTACTATCTTAAAAAGCCTACGTGTAAAACTTGAAAATGGTGTAATATTTAATTTAGGAACTGGCTTTACAAAAGAGCAAAGAAAAAAGCCACCTAAAGTAGGAGAAATTATTACATTTAAATATTTTGGGTTAACAAAAAAAGGCAAACCTAGGTTTGCCTCATTTTTACATATAAGGAAAGATTAAACAGATTCTATAATATCTTGAACTTTTTTAAGTTGTTTATCTAAAGTGTACTCTTTTGCAATTTTTCTATTTTGTTTTTTAATTAGTTTCATATCAGCTTTATTCTGAAGAAGAGCATCTATTTTAAACTGCATACTACCATCTTGTGGTGTCTCCATAGTTGAAAACACATCGATTACTTCTCTTGCTGCATTATTAGCAGTTGTAAATACTGCACATTTACAATACATTGCTTTTAAGATATTTGTTGCAAAATTTTGATTATATGAAGGAAGAACAAAAACATCTGAGGCTAAGAAAAGATCATTGATATTTTCATAATCTTCTACTAATAAAAGTTTATCTTCTACATCAAATTTTGAAAGTTTGAATTTTAAATTATAAATCTGCTTTTTATCTGCTGCAATAATTGCTAACATATTGTTAAAGTTCAATTTCATAACCATATTTATAAATTCAATAACACCAGAAGATTTTAAATTTCTTCCCGTAAAAAAAACAATTTTCTTTTTTGAATCAATTCCAAGCTTTTCACAAACTTCAGCTCTAACTTCTTTTGCTTTTCTATCTTCCATATTAATAGCAGGATATACTATTTCTACTTTCTCTGCAGGAACATCAACTTTTTGAAGAAGTTCCTTCTTTGCAATTTTGGCACTTACTATTACTTTTTTAGCATTTTGAATATTTTCTATCGTTTCCTTATCGAAAACTTGTCCAGTATGAAAAAAAATATCTGCAAACTCTTTCTTTTTAAGAGATAGTTTTTTTAACATCGAATGTTTATCAAGTTCTACAATATTCTCTTGTTCTAATAATTTTGATATTAATTTTGTTTTATTTTTATAATTTATTGTTTTTTGCATAGAAGCTAAAAAATCCCTCTAACTTAATTCATTATCAATAATTTGACAAATAGTATGTCCAAAAAGTATATGCATTTCTTGAATTCTAGGAGTATCATCTGAAGGCACTATTAAATTTACATCACATAAATTATTCATAGCTCCACCATCACGACCTGAAAGTCCAATAATCTTACATCCTATCTCTTTGCCTACTTTAAATGCATTGATAACATTTTTTGAATTTCCTGAAGTAGAAATACCAATAAGAACATCGCCTTCTTGGGCTAAAGATTCAACTTGTCTATCAAATACCCTATCATATCCATAATCATTTCCAATAGCCGTAAGAGCTGATGTATCAGTTGTAAGGGCAATACCAGGAAGTCCTCTTCTCTCTGTTTTATAACGACCAGTTAATTCAGCGGCAATATGTTGAGCATCAGCGGCACTTCCGCCATTTCCAAATAATAATACTTTTTTTCCATTTTTCAGAGCATTTACTGTGATTTTTGAAGCTTCACTTAAAGGTTCAGTCATAGTTTCAATAACTTTTTGAATCGTCTCTAAATGTCCTAAAAATTCATTTTCAATTACATTTTTCACTACTTAACCTTTTGTATTTTTTTGATTGTACTAGTTGTGCTTCTTCCATCTACAAATTCAACTAATTTAGTCTCTAAAGCAATATCTGATCCAACTACTTCTTTGCCTTCATAGTCTGCACCTTTTACTAGAACATCTGGTTGAATTTCTGAAATTAAATCATACGGGGTATCTTCGTCAAATATTACAACATAATCAACACATTCCAAAGCAGACAAGATATACGCCCTATCATCTTCACAATTAATAGGTCTATCTTCACCTTTTAATCGTTTTACACTTGCGTCCGAATTAAGACCTAAAATAAGTACATCTCCAAATGATTTTGCAATATTCAAGTAGCTTACATGTCCTTTATGTAAAATATCAAAACATCCATTTGTAAATACTACTTTTTTCTTTTGATCTTTTAATCTTTTGGCAATCTTTTGGATTTGCACTTTTGATTTTATATGAAGTTCAATTGAGCTTTTATGTAAACTTGCTTGATACTCTTCTATTTCATCCATAGTAACAGTAGCAGATCCTAATTTTCCTACAACAACACCAGCAGCAAGATTTGCAAACTCAACAGATGTATAAATATCATAACCTAAACTCAAAGAGAATCCTAACGATGCTAAAACAGTATCTCCAGCACCTGTTACATCATAAACTTCTCTTGCAACTGTAGGTTTAACAGTAACCTTATCATCATCTAATATTGCAATTCCATTTTCACTAAGTGTTACAACTGATACAGATAATGAAGCATCATTTTTAAGTTTTACTAATACATCTTTTAATCTATCATCATTTTCAATAACAATATTAGATGCTAATTCTGCTTCTTTTTTATTTGGAGTTAATAAATATGCACCTTCATATCTCGAATAATCAGTACCTTTTGGATCTACTAAAACTTTCTTTCCATATTTGTTTGCATATGAAATCACTTTTTTAATTAAATCTTCTGTTAGAACACCTTTATCATAGTCAGACAAGAGGATAGTATCATAGATATTTATTTTTTCTTGAAGTTTGGCATAAAGCTTTTGAACACTATCTTGGGAGATATTATTCTTACTCTCTTTATCATATCTAACAACTTGAGAATGAGATGCCATAAGTCTAGTTTTCCTAGAAGTTTTTCTACCCTTTTGTTCAATTAAAAAAGATTTAACACCTTGCTCATCTAGCATATGCTTAAGGTCATGACCAACTTCATCATCACCAATAACTGACATAACTGAAACTTCAGCACCAAGAGAAACAAGATTATTTATAACATTCCCTGCTCCACCTAAAACTTTTGTTTCTTTTTTTATATCAACAACTTGAACAGGAGCTTCAGGAGAAATTCTTTCACAAGAACCCCAAAGATACTCGTCTATCATCAAATCACCAATAACTAAAATATTTGGTTTATTATCAACTCTAATCATCTATTTCTTCACTTCTGTTTCAAATAATCTCTTGATCTCTGGAATATAAGCTTTTATTCCATCCTCCATAGAGAAACTTGGCTCATAATCTAAATTTTCTTTTGTAGTTTCAATATTTGCTTGTGTGAAAAATTGATAAGAACCAATATATGGATTAGGCATATATTCTTTCCCGTTATCAATATCAAGCTCTTTTTGTAAGATATTTACAATATCTTCAAAACTTCTAGCTTTTCCTGTACCTACATTATAAATACCAGAGTTCTTTGGTGCACAAGCTTTAATATTTGCTTGAATAATATCTTCAATGTAAATAAAATCTCTTAGGATCTTATCACTTCCTTCAAAAAGTTTTGGAGTAATACCTTTTAAAATTTGATGACCAAATTGAACGACCATGGAAGCTGTATTATTTTTAAAGAATTCTCTTGGACCATATACGTTGAAATATTTTAATCCAACTATTTTTATATCTACACCTTCTTTTAAATATTTATTAGTGATATTATCCATCATAACTTTTGAAAAACCATATGCATTGTTAGGTTGTTCAAAACCAACTTCAAATCTATCACTATCTCCATAAGTTGCAGCAGAAGATGCATATATCATATTTGAGTTGTGTTTAATTGCAATTTTTAATAAATTTTCATAAGCATTTACATTTGTTTGAATCATTAAATCTTGTTCTTGAACTGTTGTATCAGAAATTGCAGCTTGATGAAAAATATAATCAAAAGTATAAGAAGTTTCTAAATTTTTTAAAAGTTCATTATCATTTATATTTCCACTTATTACTGTTCCCGTAAAGCCAAGTAAGTTTTTAAAATGTCCAAAACTTTTTAGATTTCCATTAGAAAAAGTTTCACCACTTCTAAAAGAATCCAATGCAATAATATTTGCATCAGGATAGTTTTTTTGAAAATAGAAACAAAGGCTTGAACCTATAAAGCCTGCTGCTCCTGTAATTAAAATATATTTATTATTAAAATTTATATCATTGTATTTCATAAAATATTACCTTTTTGTTCATAAAGCTAATATTTTATCTAAAAAAGGATAATGGTTAGATAAGAAATTTAATTGTTCGGTTTGTGATTAAACTCTGGTACAATTTCTTTTAAAATTGATATTTTATCTTCTTCAACTAATAATCTATCAATTTGTTCATTTAGTTCATTTATATCAAATTTTGTAGAACTAGCAACAGTGATAGATTCATAATCAGTTTTTTTATCACTATCATTTATTAACAGTTCTTCATAAAGCTTTTCACCAGGTCTTAATCCACAAAATTCTATTTCAATATTTTCTTGACCTGAAAGCTCAATCATTTTTTTAGCTAAATCAACAATCTTTATTGGTTCACCCATATCAAGAATAAATATTTCGCCACCATTTGCAATAGCCCCTGCTTGAAGTACTAGTTCACAGGCTTCTGGTATTAACATAAAATATCTTGTAATATCAGGATGTGTTACAGTTATATTTTTACCTTCATCTATTTGTGATTTAAATTTAGGAATTACAGAACCAGAACTTCCTAAAACATTTCCAAATCTAACAGCAACTATTTCTGTACCTTTAGCATCAGCATTTTGTGCATACAATTCACATATACGTTTTGTTGTACCCATTACATTGGTAGGACGAACTGCCTTATCTGTTGAAATCAATACAAATTTTTCTACCCCATATTCAATAGACAAATCAATACAATTTTTTGTTCCAATAATATTATTTGAAATGCCTTCTAAAATATTTTCCTCAACAAGTGGCACATGTTTATATGCAGCAGCATGAATAACAATTTCTGGTTTGTATTTTTTAAAGGTATTTTCAATAAAACCAAAGTTTCGAACTGTCTGCATTACAGGAACAACCGAAGAACATTCCAATTCTTCACATATTTGATAAAGATTATATTCACTATGGTCTAATAATATTAACTGTTTCGCACCAAATTTTTTACATTGTCTTGATATTTCAGAGCCAATACTTCCCCCTGCCCCAGTTATTAATACAACTTTGTTTTTAATAAATGATTCTATTTTTTGAGTATCCAAATCTTTCGGATGGCGAGCAAGTAAGTCTTCTACTGATATATTTTTTAATTCTTTTTGATTATTTGAAGATAAAGTATTTACTCTGTCTCTTATACACATCTCCGAGCCCACGAGACCAGAGAGGATCTCGT
>CAJXPH010000171.1 GCA_913057765.1 uncultured Campylobacteraceae bacterium | reverse complement strand
ACGAGATCCTCTCTGGTCTCGTGGGCTCGGAGATGTGTATAAGAGACAGATATATGGGTATGAGTATCTATTTTCATTTTATTTAAACCATATAGAAAACCAAGGTACAAAAGTAACAATTATTAAAACTACAAACATTGTTAAAATATACCATTTAGAATATGACATAACTTTATTAACTTTTAAATTTGTGGTTGAACAAACAGTTAATAATACAGAAGCAACAGGTGGAGTTTGTTGACCAATTCCTAGATTTAGACATACAATAACACCAAAATGAATTGGGTCAATTCCTACTAATGCAGCAATAGGTAAAAGAATTGGTACAACAATAATAATTGCAGCAGATGCATGTAAAAACATTCCAAGTAATAATAAAAATAAATTAAGTACTAAAATTAAAATAATTGGTGTATCAACTAGAGAGGAAAGGGACATTGCAATTTGCTGAGGAAGTTGCTCATTTGCTAAAAATTGTCCAATAACAGAAGAACCAGCAACAATCATCATAACAACAGATGTTTGTTTAACAGTATTTGTTAATGCAATTTTTACATTACTAAATAGATTTTTTCTATCTTGCAATAAGAAAAAACTACTTAAAAATACACCAACTGCAGCAGCTTCTGTAGGGGTAATAAGTCCCATGATTAAAGAGCCCACAACAATAATTGGAATCATTAAAGGGAAAAATGCAATAGTAAGAGTTCTTAATACTTCTGTGATACTAAATTTGTGATCTTTTGGATAGTTGTTTTTCTTTGCAAATATATAGTTTGTAACCATAAAAGCAACACCTAACAAAATACCTGGAAAAATTCCTGCAATAAATAAATCTTTTATGGAAGAGTTCGTACTAACTCCATATAAAACCATTGGAATAGATGGAGGAATAATAATACCAAGTGTTGCACTTGAAGCAGTTACACTAGCTGCGAATTCAGCTGGATAACCTTTATTCTTCATTTGAGGAACAAATACTTTACTCATAACAGCAGCATCAGCTACAGCTGAACCACTCATTTCAGCCATAAACATAGAAGTAGTAACATTAACATGTGCAAGCCCTCCTCTAATCCATCCAACAAGAGAAGAAGCTAAATCTATCATAGACTTTGAGATATTTGATAAACTCATAATCTCACCCATTAAAATAAACATGGGGATGGCTAAAAGAACAATACTATTAGTTCCTGAGAACATTTGTATAGGAACAGTAATTAAGTCAATTCCTTCAATATACATTGCAATTGATGCAGTAATCATTAAAGAAAAACCAATTGGACTTCCTAGAAAAATAAGTATTAATAAAATTGCTATGATATACATTTAAACTCCTTATATATGTTAATTAACAATCCAATAACTAACAAAAAAGATGCAATAGGAAAAATCATCATAAAAATACCTTGGGGAATATCAATTGTTTCTATATATGTTGCACCATCAATATCAATCATTTTTATTGAAAAATAGAAAAGAATAGAAAAGAAAACTACAGACATAAAATTAGGAATCATTTGAAAGATGTTTTTAAAAAAGTTTGGTAAGCTCTCAACTAATAAATCAAATTTAATATGTAGATTATCTCTCTCAGCTAAATATGCTCCTAAAAAACTAATCCAAACTAAAAAGTAGCCTGGAATTTCATCAGTTGTTGCACTTAAAGTATCTAGGTTTTCTGTGAAAAACTCATATAAGGTATTTGCAAATACAACATCTTCTAAATAAATTCCTAAAAAATCTATAATTATATATCTATAAAATACAGAAAATATAAGCATCGCTGTTGCACTTATTAAAATCAAGCTTGATAAGATAAGAATTATCTTATCAAGCTTTTTTAAAGAGTTTGTCATAACTTACTCCTTAGTATTATTTATAATTTCTAACCAATCTTTTCCAAATTTCTTTTCATATGAGGCATATGTTTTACTTACTTTTTTTGTAAATAACGGTAGATTTATCTTATTGATTGAGACCTTTCCTTCCATATCTTTAAAATATTTTGTTTCAAGTTTTGCAGCTTCTACGTATTGAGCATCAGTAATACTTTTACCAACTTCTTCGAATATTTTTTGATCTTCATTTGATAAAGAATTGAAAAACTTTTTTGATACAAGTAAGAAACTTGGTGTATAGATATGGTTTGTAAGACTTAAGTATTTTAAAACTTCATAGTGTTTTTGACCATAAAATCCATAAGTTGCAGCTTCTGCTCCATCAACAACTCCAGTTTGTAAAGCTGTAAAAGTCTCTTTCCAAGCAACTTTCTGTGGAGTAGCCCCCATTTTTCTAAATACATCTTGTCTAAATTTTCCACCAGAGATTCTGATTTTTAAGCCACGTAAGTCTCTTGGAGTTTCAATAGCTCTTTTTGAATTCATAATATGTCTAAATCCATTTTCATAAATACCTAAAACTTTAATATTTTCACTATTACTTTCAATAGTTTTTTTAACTTCATCATAAAGTCCTGCTTTCATTGCTCTTTGAACATGTGCTCTATCTTGAAAAATCCATGGTAAATCAAAGATACCTAGTTTTTTATCTAGTTTTAAAATACCTGAGGCAACAACAATCATCTCTAAAGAACCTGCTTTTAGATTCGTAATTAAAGCTTTTTCTTTTCCTAATTGTGCATTTGGAAAAATTTTAAAGTCATGTTTTGTCTTAACTTTTGAATTTACTTCAGATGAAAAATTCTTAGCTTGAGAATACAATGGAGCTAAGGCAGACACATGAGAAGCAATTCTCACTTCTTGTGCATTTAATAAGCTAGCACCTAGCAACATTAGAGGAAGTACTGGTTTTAAAATCTTAGTCATAATCAATCCTTTATTTTTTAGTTGATAAATTGTGACGTATAGAAATTTTGAAAATGTTGGTAAAATGTTTGGGAAAAGTTGGGAAACTTATAATTTATGAAGAAAATTATTGAATAAGCTTTAAAAACTTAGAAAATGCGACTTAATTAAATTTATAAAAATAGGATTAAATATTATATTTAGACAATAAAAAAGCTACAAGTGATTATACTCATAGCTTAGTGATTTAATTTTATTTAATAATTTGTTTTACCTTTTTTAAGATAAACCTCTTGCGTAAAACTTCATACTTATATGAAATTACTTACCAAATTTATTGGCTATCTCATTTATGTCATTATCAGATAAAGACATTGACTGCCCTTTCATTAATCCTTTCATTGCTCCACCATAAGTTCCATCTTTGTATCCATGCATTGCAGATTTTATTTCTGCCTTTGTCATATCTATAAGAATTTTCGACTTTCCATTTAATGCCGCTTTTTCTCCATTAACTCCATGACATCCTACACATTTTGCATATGGGTTCGAATATACAAAAGATAAAATAGTCAAAAAAATTAAAATAATTTTTTTCATTCTTGCTCCTTTAATTTACTAAGACCTTTTAAGTACTTATATTAAAAGTATAATAAATAAAAATGGTAAATTAATTGCATCAAGATATAAAATAAATTATCGAGGGATTTTTATTGTAAAACAAGCCCCTACTTCTGTATTCTTCACATTTATAAATCCATTCATTTCTCTTTCAATAATATTTTTAGACATATAAAGGCCAATTCCGGTACCTTGTGTTTTATGATGTGTAGTAAAATATGGTTCAAAAATTTTATCTAAGATATCCTCTTCTACTCCTCCTCCATTATCTTCAATTTTTAGTATATTGTAACCTGCCCCACTTTTTATTTTTATTTCTATTTTTGGATTAACTATTTTTCTCTCTAATAGAATATCTTTTGCATTACTTAATATATTTAATACAACTTGTGAATATTCATTTTGGTAACCAATTACTTTTTCATCATCATATATATTGAAAGTCAATTTTATATTATGGTAATTCAATGCACTTTTAACTATAAAATATGCTTTTTCACAAGCTTCTTTTACACTAAATAATTGTTTTTCTTCTTCAGGATTAAAGAAGTTCTGAAAATCAGAAATTGTTTGGCTCATGTAAGAAGTAAGAATATCTGCTTCATCTATTTTCTCATCTAAATACTCTTGAGTAAATTCATTAAACTCATAAGTAGCTAACATATTCATATGAATAGCAGATATTTGAGATAATGGTTGTCTCCATTGATGGGCAATATTTCCTATCATTTCTCCCATAGATGCTAATTTTGATTGTTGTATTAAGATTTGTTCTTGTTCTAATCTTTTGTTGATTTCATTTTGTATTTTATCCTCTAGATTGTCAATCATATTATTCATCATTTTTTTCAATTCATTTAATGCTTTATTATTTGTATTAGAAGTTAATCTCATTCCTAAATTACCACTTTTAATACTTTTTAATACTTTAGTTGCATTTTTAATTAAGTCATCATTTTTTTTAATATTAAGTTCTACATTTTCAAAGTTTTGATTAATTGAGTGTGCCATTTGAGAAAACTCATCATTTGAATGAATAAGAATTCTTTGTGCTTTATCCTTTTTATAATTCAAATACTCAAAGAATTCATTTAAACCTCTTTGAACAATATTCATAGATGTAATAATACTATTTGAGATAAGCCAGCCAATAATTATAGAAAAGAATAGAATTACAAATAAATATATTATTATTTTAATAATTAATAGTTTAGATTCTTCTACTGCATTTGAATAAGAGGTTTTCGCTTTATTTAAAAGTTCACTTTGTAAATTGAGTAAATGGTTTAATAAAGAATCAAATTGGTCTTTACCTTTGGTAGTAACATTTATATACGCACCTTCTTCAAATCCTCTTTGTAAATAATAGTTTGTTCTCTTTATAACTTTTTTATATTTAGTCCATAACTGAATAACTTTTTCATCTTTTATATAAGAATTTGAAAAAGACTTTTCTAAATTTTTTTTCAATAAATTTAAATCACCTTGAATTTTAATTCTTAATTTTTTATTTGGAGCCATAACAAGGGATTGAGTTTTTTCTCTTAATTTATATAATGGGCTAATGATGCTTTCTTGTAGTAAGGAAACATCTTGAGATTGAAGATATACAGCTTTTAATCTTCCTTTTGAATTCTCACTAATATTGATAATTATATAACCAAAAATAAAAACTGAACAACATAAAACGATGAATAAAATACTTAATTTTGACTTGATGTTAAATCTATTAATTAACTTCATTATTTAACCCTTATTGGAATTATTGGTTGATATAAACTTTTGGGATACTTTTCTTTTCCTCTAACAGACCAATGATTTTTTGTAATTTTTGTTTTCCATAAAGGGATTATTCCTCCCTCAAAGGGCTCAAAAACCACCTCTTTATTTACTGCTATTACTTTGTTAATAGAAGGGACTCTTAGGGTATAAGCCATATCTCTAGCTCTATATAAAATCTTTGAAACAATATCTTCATATTCAGGCCCATCAATCTTAGTTTCAAAGAATTTATCAATATATTTTTTCATAAATGTATCATTTGGAATAGTTGACCAGGGAGAATTATTTTCATAGATAAAAAGTGTTGTCCAAGGATTTTGGTAATACCAATCATCATCACCCCATGCTAACATATCCCAAGATTTTGTATTTTTTGAAGTTCTTGTATTAAGTAATTGTTCATAAATATCTTTTTCACTTGTAGTAATTAAATATTTTAATTTAACACCATATCGTTCAAGTTGATATTCTATACCTTTCCATAAAAATATAAAACGATCTTGTGTGAAAATATTAAGTACTAATCCATTTAATAACTTATATTTTTCGTCTTCTGTCATTGAATATGTTTTATACTCTTTTTTTTGGGCAATTTTATTTACTATTTTAAAATGAACAGATGTAGAAAAAGGAGATAAAGTCCCTTCTTTTTTATATACAAAATTTAAAATATTTTCTTGATTTAAAGCCTCATTAAGTGCTATTCTTACTCTGTCTCTTATACACATCTCCGAGCCCACGAG
>CAJXPH010000170.1 GCA_913057765.1 uncultured Campylobacteraceae bacterium | reverse complement strand
CGAGATCCTCTCTGGTCTCGTGGGCTCGGAGATGTGTATAAGAGACAGGATATTGATAATATTGTAAGACTTCAAAATGACAATGTTAAAAAAGAACAGATGTTATATCAACAATCAAAACTTGCTTCAATGGGAGAAATGATTGGAAATATTGCACATCAATGGAGGCAACCGCTTTCAGCTATTACAACAACAGCTACAGGGTTAAAATTACAAAAAGAAATGAATATTCTTGATGAAAACTTTTTAATTGAAGGTCTAACTGGGATTAATAACTCTGCACAATTTTTATCAAAAACTATTGATGATTTTAGAAATTATTTTAAAACAAATAAAAAAGAAACAGTATTTAGTATTCAAAAAACTTTAGAGAAATCTATCTCATTGGTTTACGTACAATTTCATAATAAGGATATTGAAATAATAAAAAATGAAGAAGATATTGAAATTTCTAGTTATAAGAATGAACTTATTCAAGTAATTATTAATATTCTTAACAATTCAAGAGATGAATTAATCAAGAAAGATATTAACTTTAAAAAGATGATTTTAATCAATGTAATAAAACATAATGAGAATGTAATTATTAGTATAAAAGATAATGCAGGTGGAATAAAAAAAGAAATTATTGAAAGAGTTTTTGAGCCCTATTTTACAACTAAGCATGAAAGTCAAGGAACGGGGATTGGTTTGTATATGAGTAGAGTAATTATTACTAAAAACATGAAAGGAAAAATGACTGTAAGAAATTCAAACTTTACTTATAAAGGGAAAGAGTATACTGGTGCTCTATTTGAAATAAGTATTCCTATTAATAAATAATACCAACGTTACAATCCTAACTTATAAATATTCAAACTATTAGAATTTACAGTTCCCATTTATCATATTATTATTATATTTCTGTATTATACTAAGAATAAATCAAAGATATGGGAAAATAATGATATTTCAGAATGAGAAGCAATTATTAAAAATAATAAAATATACTCCAAGTATTTTTATACTTACCATCTCTATCATAACTTTAACTATTCAATTTGCAGAAAACAATAGAACTTTTGAGATCGAAAAAGAAAAAATTAGAACTGAATTTAGTACGCGAAATAAAAATATTATAAAACAAGAGATAAATGAAGTATATGATTTTATAAAAAGAGAACAACAATCAACAAAAAAAGAGTTAAAAGAATCATTAAAAAATGCTGTAAACAATGCCTATGCAATTACAAATACAATATATCAAAATAATTTAGATAAAGATCCTACTTTTATAAAAAATTTAGTTGTAGACGCTCTTAGAAATATTAGATTTAACAAAAATAGAGGTTATTTTTTCATATATGAAAATACTGGAAAAAATATCTTACTTCCTCATAATCCAGAACTTGAAGGAAAAGATTTTTGGAAACACAAAGATTCAAAAGGTGCCTATGTTATTCAAGATATGGTAAACCTTTTAAAGAAAAAAGATGAATCATTTTATCAATGGCATTGGTTTAATCCAACTAAGCCTGATAAACAAAAAACAAAAATTGGTCTTGTTCGTAACTTTAAACCTTTTAACTGGTTTATAGGTACTGGTGAATATATAGAAGAATATGAAGTAGAGACAAAAGAAAAAATATTAGAATATGTTAAAAATCTTAATTTAAACAATGAGGGATATATCTTCGTTATAGATTATGATTTAATCTACTTGAGTCATATAAGAGAAGATTATATTGGAAATCATGCCATTAAAAACAATGATGCAGTAGGAACAAAAAAAGTAATCAATGATCTTCTAGATATTGCAAAAAAAGGTGAAGGATATTACAATTACATACAAAATAAAAAACCTGGAAGTGATCAACCAACTAAAAAAGTAAGTTTTGTAAAAGGATTAGATAATTGGTCTTGGATAATTGGAACAGGCTTTTATGAAGATGATATGAATGAAGCAATTATACAAAAAAGAAAAGATTTAGATAAAAAATTTGAAGTATACGTCTATCAAAGTTTAAAAGTCACAGCTTTAATTACATTCATATTATTACTATTATCAATCTACTTTTCCAGAATATTACAGAAAAAATTTATGAAATATAAAAAAGAAATAAAAGAACATATTAATAAAAATACAAAACAACAAAATATCATGGCACAAAAAACTAAAATGGCTGCTATGGGAGAGATGATAGGGAATATTGCACATCAATGGAGACAACCTTTATCTACAATTACAACAACTGCAACTGGATTAAAACTTCAAAAAGAGATGGATATATTAAAAGATGATTTTTTAATTGAAAGCTTAACTGGAATAAATGATTCAGCACAATATTTATCAAAAACAATTGATGACTTTAGAAACTTTTTTAAAACAAATAAGAGTGAAGTACAGTTTAGTGTGAAAGACATTATAAATAAATCATTATCATTATGTAGTTCAGAACTACATAATTTAGATATTGAAATAATTAAAGATATAAAAGATGTTAATATAACTAATTATGAAAATGAATTTATTCAAGTACTAATTAATATAATAACTAATGCAAAAGATGAATTAACAAAAAAAGATAAAAATTTCAAAAAAATGATTTTTATTGATAGTAAAAAAGATGATAATTTTGTAAAAATTGTGATAAAAGACAATGCGGGGGGCATCCCTATGGCCCTTAAGAACAAGGTTTTTGAACCATATTTTACAACAAAACATCAAAGTCAAGGTACAGGAATTGGTCTTTATATGTGTAAAGAAATTACAGAAAAGAATATGGGTGGATCTTTAGAAGTTGAGAACTGTAAATACAAATATAATGATATGAAATTTTCAGGGGCATGCTTCGAAATTAAATTACCTCTTAATAAATAATATACATTTTGTCATTAAATTGTAGCTATTCCATGCTATAATTATTTTATGAAAGAAAAAGTATATGTATTAGATACGAATATCATTTTACAAAATGTGCAAAACTTAAGTAGAATATCTGACAATAGCACTAACAATATCGTCATACCAGAAACAGTTTTATTAGAATTAGAGGATAAGAAAAAACTAACAAATGAGTTAGGTTACTACTCTAGAGAATTCGCACGACTACTTGCAAAAATGAAAATCAAAGAAGTTGACTACAAAACAGGATTTAAAGTTGTAAAACTTTATAACGATGAACTTACCCTTCATATCATTTCAAAAGACGAATATGAATCAGAAATTGAACAAGTTCACTTAAGTGAAAGTAACGATAAACGAATTATAGAAGTTGCTGCAATTGCTCAGGACTATTATAAAGGAACTCAAACTGTATTCCTCTCTTTAGACGTATATGCAAGAACATTTGCACTCTTTAAAGGAATTAAAGCAGAAACACTTCATGATGATAAATCAACTGTTCCAAAATTTGAGTTTGTAAAGTATATAAAAGTAGATTCTTCACTTTTCAACTCACTTGATGGCAATGATATAACTTCTTATGATGAAGAATACAGTCTTGATAACTTCTGTTATGCTTTTGAAAGTGATGATGGGAATTCTACATATGGAATAATTTTGAATAAGCGAATAAATATCTTAAATGAAGCAGATTTTAAAACAATGCAAGTTAAACCTGTAAATCTAAAACAAAAATTATTTATGAAAGCAATTTTAACAGATATGTTCGATTTACTAGTAATAGATGCGAAAGCAGGTTCTGGTAAAACACTTATGTCTATGGTTGCAGCAATGAGACTTATTGACTTAGGACACTATGATAAAATCATATATGTAAGAAATTCTATTGAATCCCTTGATAAAGGTGCAGATATTGGATACCTAGCGGGAAATGATGAAAAATTTAGAGTCTACAATATGGCACTTCAAGATACATTAGAATTTGTTGCAAAAAAGCAACTAAAAAAAGGTGAAAATAAAGAGAATAAAGAATCAATTGAATCTAAAATTTCTGAACTTACATCTAAATATTGTATCGAAACTTTATGGCCTGGTGAAGCTAGAGGAAGAACACTTTCTGAAGCAATCGTTATTCTAGACGAGTGGCAAAACAGTAGTGAGAAAACAACACAACTTATTTTAAGCAGACTAGATGAGTCTTGTATGGCAATTGTCATTGGTTCAAACAGACAAATTGATAATTTATACTTAAATAAATACAATAATGGATTAACAAGTTTATTAAAAAGAACAAAAGAGAAACATCCAGAAATTAATATGTTTGCAATTGAACTTGAAAAAGCAGTTCGTGGTAAATTTGCAGAGTTTACAGAAAGAATATTTGAGAGGAAAAGATAATTCAAAGTAGATTAATAAATGATACTATTTATAATCATATTCAGTATACTAAACTTGAAGATAAGATTCTTCAAACAAAGATACTGAATAGATTACAATTTATCACACAAAATGCCTTAGCATATTTTTCATATCCATCAATTACAACAAAGCGGTTTATTCACTCTTTAGGAACTATGCATTTAAGTTCATACATTTTTAAAAATGCATTACTTAATGCACATAAAGAGACTAAAAACTCTTTTTTAAAAGATTTAAAAAAAGCTGTTAAATCTATAATCAAAGAAGAAAAGCTAAATATTAATCTTGATGATTTAGCTTATTTTGATAATAAAGCTTTATACCAATTTACCATTCCTACAAAAAATAAAAAAGATAGAGTTATCTATACTATTATTTTACAAACAATTAGACTTGTAGGACTTCTTCATGACGTAGGACACTTACCTTTCTCACACCAAGTAGAATATGCTCTTGAAAAAGTTTATGATTCTATAAAATTAAAAGATACTCCATTAGAAAAAGAACTAGAATTTATAAAAATATATGAAGAAATAACTGAGAATTCAGAAGAAGTACTTCATGAAGCAATAGGGAAACAACTTTTAATTATTCTATTTGAATATGAAATTTTTGATTTAATAAAAGAAAATGAGGAAAAAGATTTAATAAAACTCATTAAAGTATTAGCTTTAAATATTCTAGAAAATAAAAAATATAAAGGCTTTGATTTTTCTGTTTTACATAAAGTAATAGATAGTACAGTTGATGCAGATAGGCTAGATTATATTAACAGAGACATGCTTGCAAGTGGGTATATTACTGGTCCTAATGATCATATTAGAATCACAAAAGAAGCAGTCTTAGTTGAAGCGAATAAAACATATCATTTATGTTATTTTGATATGAGTTTAATTGATATTGAACATATGCTAGAGATGAGATTTAATTTATACAAAAAAGTAATATTTAATCATGGAATTGCAAAAACTGATGCCATATTAGAAAATGTAGTACAATATTTAGCAAAAAAATATTTTGATAAAGAAGACCAGAACTATAAACTTTCAGATTCAATTTCTATGCTTTGGAATTTTGCGAAACATAAAGATATAGAAAAAAGGCTTGATACTATATCTCAACTAGATGAAAATTGGTTAATCTCTTTATTTAAAGAAGAATATTTTAATATAAAAAGAAAAGAACACTTATCACATGAAGATAAAAAATATATCTACTGTTTTGAAGAAGTTCTTTTTGGAAAAAGGTATTTTAGAAGCCCTTGGAAAAATTTAAATGAATTTTATAAAGTATTGGGGTTTAGCACTGTTCAAAGATATCAATTTAGAGAAAGCTTTGGAAATATTACACATAAAAGAAGAAAAGAACTTCAGGAAAAACTTGATAAATTCGTAACAAAATGGGAAGAAATAGATGCAGAAATTTTCTTTACGTATCAGATAGTTTCATTCAAAATTGGTATAGAAAAGAACTTTTCATTTTATGATGGAGAAAATTTAATTAATATAGATGAAATTTCAACTCTAAGAAAAAGACTTAAACAATCCATGTTAAATACTGTTCCATTTTATATCTATTCAAACAAAAAAAATATGAACGAAGAAATGAAAGAAGATTTAAGACAAATACTATTTAAAGTTTTTGATAACTAAATATTACAAATT
>CAJXPH010000169.1 GCA_913057765.1 uncultured Campylobacteraceae bacterium | reverse complement strand
TCTACACTATCCTCTTCGTCGGCAGCGTCAGATGTGTATAAGAGACAGATTTTATCTAAATGAAGTTTAATAACTATTTACCTGAATATTAGTTATTAATATATTTAGAATATTAAGTTTTAAATTCTAATCCTATTAGAGTAATATCATCATTTCTTTCGGCATTATTCTGATATTCTAATAATTTACTATGAAATATCTCTTTTTGCTTATTAAAGCTTTTATTTTTAGATTCATTTATGATTTCTTTAAAACGATTTTTGCCAAAAGGAAAACCTTTTTCTCCTCCATTTTGGTCTAGAAAACCATCTGTAGTTATGTAGAATTTCATATCTTCTTTAATTTCAATTACATGTTCTTTAAATTCGTAGTTTATATCAGACTTTTTATATCCTATTGAATGTCTATCCCCTTTTATTATATTAAGTTCATTGTTTTCTGTATAAAAAAGTGGTGTTTCTGCCCCTGCAAATCTTAATACTTTTTGATTTTTATTATAATAAAGAATGGCACCATCAAACCCAGCATTAGAAACACTATCACTGTCTTCTTGTTTTAAAAGACGTTTCATACTTTTATTGAAATATTGCAAAATCCATGCTGGGCTAACTTCCATATCTTCATTATTTACAATTTTAGAAATGACTTGACGTTCAATAGCTTTTACTAACATTGTAACAAATGCACCAGGAACACCATGTCCTGTACAATCAATTACCATTAATAGACATTCATGATCACCTCTTAATTGTTCAAATAAATAAATATCTCCACCGACAATATCTTTGGGTTGCCAAAGTGTAAAATAGTCATTGAAATATTTATCAAATGATTTTGGTTCTGGAATTAATGCATGCTGAATTAAGGAAGCGTATTCAATTGATTCTTTTATATGTTTATGCAGTTCTTGAAATAGTAATTCTCTTTTTTTCTGTTCAGTTATATCACTTGCAACACCTAAATAACAGTCCTCTCCCCCATATTTTATATCAACTAGAGATAATAAAGCATCAAATTTATTTTCTTTTAAAGTTTTAAATTTACTTTCAAAATTAGTAACTTTCCCTTCACTGTTTAATTCTTTTAATATATTTTCTTTTTGATGTTCACTTGTATATAATTTATCTATATCTAAACCAATTAGTTCTCTCATAGTTGTTTCATACTGTTTCTCTGCAAATTCGTTAGCATAAACAATTTTTCGTGTATTTTTAGAAGTAATTAACATTGGAAGTAATACAGAACTTAGAATAGATTCACTTTGCTTTTGAGATTCTTTTAATTCGGAGGTTCGTTCTTCAACTTTTAATTCAAGATTTCCACTTAATTCTTCTACTTCTTTTTTGGCAGTGATATCGTGATAAATTGCACTATATCCAATTTTCTTTCCCTCTTTATTATAATAAGACTCAATTACCGCATCTACCCAATTTAAATTTCCATCCTTTTTTATAAGCTTAATTTCCCCATACCAAGTTCTATCTGATTTAATTGTTTTCCAAAGATGTAAAAATTGTTTAGAATCCATATCGATGCGATGACTTAATTTATATTGCTTTCCAATTAATTCTTTCTCTTTGTACCCACTTATTTTAGAAAAAGCTTCACTTATATAAGTTATCTTACCATCTAAATCAGTTCTACTTGCAATAACATTTTTATCAAATGATTTAAGTAAAATTTTGATTTCCGATGTTTTTTCTTCAACAATTTGTTTTAATTTACGATTCCAATAAACAAAGAATAATATAAGAATCAGTACTGCTATAGCAATTTTATAAAAAATTGAATAATCAATCTTTTCATTTATTTTTAAACCAATCCAACGTTGTCTTATTATTTTTAATTCATCTTCCGAAATTGTTTTTATTGATTTATTAATAATACTAAGTGCCTCTGCTGAAACATTTTTATGTAATCCAATATGTAACTTTCTTGTTTTATCAAGTTTAAATACGACTTTTAGATTAAAAAAGTTTTTTTGAAAGATAATATGACTAGCCGCTTCAAGATTTCCTACATATGCATCTATTTCATCTTTTCTTAATTGATCTAAACTTTTTTCTGTACCTTTTATAGGAACTAAAATTAAAGAAGGATATTTTTCTCTTAACATCTTATGTAAAGAAGTTCCTTCTGCCACGCCGATTTTTAGACCTTTAAGTCCAGAAAGGGATGTGATAAAAGTTGAATTATTTTTCATAATTACACCATCATTTAATGAAAAAATTGTATTTGAAAAGTTCATATATTTTTTTCTCTCAGGAGTAATGCTTATTGCCGCTAACATATCAACACTATTTTGTTTTGCAAAGTATATTGATTCAGACCATTTTTTTGTTGGAACTAATGTAAATTGTATTCTAGAAATATTTTCAATTTTTTTTATTATATCAGCTGCAATACCTTCATATTTACCTGTTTTTTTATTTATAGACTCCATAGGTAACCAACTTGGATCAACTGCAAATTTTATTATTGGTTTAGTTTTTAACCAATCTCTTTCTTTTTTACTTAAATTTAAAAAATTATTTTTATTTGATTTTTGTAATATCCATTTATTTCTAATAGTTTGAATTTCTTTAGGGGTGACCTTTTCCATGGCTTTTTGCAATATGCTTTGTAATAAAGGATAATCCTTCCTAATTGCAATATGTAAATTTGAATCTTTTTCAAAAGGAGCTTTTCTTTCTATATTATTAGCTAGAAGTTCGCGAGAAACATGATTAATCACAATATAAGAACCAATTATAGCGTCTACTTTACCACTTTCTAATGCTTTAATTGATTGAGATATATTATTTGTTATTACACTTTTAATTAGTGGATATCTTTTTTTTAATATATCTTCAAGAATAAAATCTTCAATAATTGCAACTTTTTTGCCATCTAAAGATTCTATATCTATTATTGAGGAATCATTTTTTCTTGAAAAAATACCTGATTCATTTTTCTGGTATTGATCTGTAAAAAGAAGAAATCTTTCCCTTTCTTTAGTCTTTGCAATATTTAACATAATGTCAAGTTTTTTATTAATAGCTTTATTGTAAAGTTCACTCCATTCACCTGTTATATATTTTATCTTTAACCCAACTTTATTTGCTAAAAGATTCATATAATCAATTGACAAGCCTGAAGCTATTCCATTGTAATGAAAATTAAAAGGAGCCCAATTCTTTTCATTATGTACGGTAACTATAGGATTGTTTTGTATCCAGTTTAATTCTTCTTTTGTAAAATTTATTTGTTTTAATTGAGATGAAGTACAAATTTCTAATATTCCAATTTCTTGAGTTTCATAAACAATTTTTGAACTATAAAATTTTTGTTGCTGTGTACATATTGAAAGTTTTTTGTTAAGAATAAATCCATTTTTAGTTTTCTGATAAGTAAAGATAGTACTATTATCACCTAGGTCTAGTATTTTCAATGTCTTTATAAAAGTTTTTTCTTTCAAATAGGGAATTAAACTTTTTTCCATTGATTTGATATCTAATTCAAAAAGGTTATCACTAACAATACTAGATAAAATATTAGCTTCTTTTTGGTTAGCTTGTAGGTTTAAAACAAATAATATTAAAAATATAAAAGATAAAAAAAGTTTCATGTGTTAGTCCAAATATTTATTAATTAATGCAATGGTTTTATTACTTGTTTTTTTAGAACAAATTAAATATCTTTTATTTCCTTTAGGAATATCATTTATTGCTAAAAAAATTAGATCAGAGTTTTTATTTATAAGTAGTTGGGCTTCTTCATATGAAAAAAACATATAATCCGCACGTTTTTTCTTGATTAATTTAATCATTGTTTTGTTCCCACTACTCACATCTTTATTTTTTGTTTTAAACTCTAATAATTTGTTATCGATATATGTTCCATATGAGTATGAAGATTTTGTTAATAGTTTTAAAGACTTATTTTCTAATAATGTGTTTAAATCGCTAATTTCTGTTATTAATGGATTGTCTTTTCTTACTAGAACTCCCATTGCTTTATCTTGATATAAAAAATTTGAAAACTTAGCAAACTTTTCTCTTTCATTATTTTTAAACCAACCAATTGCGCAAATAGCTTTATTATTTGATTTTATTTCAAAAAGATGTCGCTTTGAAGGTTTTTTAATCAAGGTTATTTTGATATTAGCATTTTTTATTGCATTTATTAAAGGAGTGGCTACTATCCCTGAAATAGTATTACTTTCAGTTTTAATGTATGGTTCTCTATCTTCATAAAGAATTTCTAAAGTTTGAGAAAATAATGTATATTGAATTATAATTAAAAAAAATATAATGAATTTCACTTAATCCCCTCTATATAATTAAAATATAAAATTATATAATTATAGCAAGTTTAAAAAGAATTTGAGTTAGAAATTTATTATTTTATATATAGTTAACTATTTAATGAATTTTCTATTAAAAAACAAAAGGATTGAGATGAATAATATATTATATATGGGCCGTTAAATGGTGCCTTCAGTTGAAATGACTAAATATAATATGTCATTATTTAAAAATTATTAATTAATATAAAATATATATATTTTATTACAATATTAATATATATTTATTATTTTAATTATTTAAAACCAATTTAGCTTGATTTATATCTTTTAATATTTGTAACTTTAGTTCTTCAAAATTATCAAATTTTTCATTTTTTCTTATTTTTTCTATAAATTTTATTTGTACTAATGTATACATATTTTTGATATCTTTATCTATTATATGAGTTTCAACTGCAAAACTACCATCCGTAGTTATTCTATGACCTAAGAATGTCACTGAGTTATACTCTTCTTCATTTATAATAGTTTTTGTTGCGTATACGCCTTCATTAGGTAAGATGAAGTCAGATACTTTTATATTGATTGTTGGTACAAAACTTTTTGAACCTAATCCTTGTCCTTTTATTTGTCTTCCAAAGATTTTATATTCTCTATTTAAAAGTTCATTGGTTGTTTTTATATCACCATTTTTTAAATATTCTCTAATAATTCTTGAGTGAACGGCTATTTCATTTTTTTTAACTTCTTTTACTACTACAACTTCGCCACTAAATAGTGAATTTAATTCAGGTATACAATTTTTTCGATTTTTACCAAAACAAAAATCAAAACCAACTATGATTTTCTGAAGACTAGGAAATTCTTCTTTTAATAAGAGTATAAATTCTTTTCCAGTTAAATGTTTTATATTTTCTAATACATAATAATAAATAGGATAGTTAGAGTACTCTTGTCTATAGGTTTTTGGTGTTATATTTGCGTAACCTGATTCAATTACAACAATCCCTCCATTGTTTCCTAAGTTTTTAAATAGTTCTTGATGTGCAAGATGCATCCCATCAAATCCACCTATTGAAATCGCTGTAATAGTATTTTTATTTACTAAAATAGAAGAGCTCTTCTTCATTCCCATCTTTTCCTTGTAGTTTACTTGGTGCAAAGTAATTTAATTTCCAGTTTAGAAGATTACATGCATCTACAAACCTAGTTCTTGCTTTTAATATAGCAATTTTATCTTTTACAACACCTTTTTTATCTCTTTTTACATTTGTGCCTACTTCAAATTGAGGCTTGAAGAGGATTACGATTTTATCTTTTGCAAATTTATCAATATCATTTAAAATATTGTGTATTGATATAAAAGAGACATCACATGTTACTATATCAAAGTAAGTTTCATTTTTAAATGTTCTTATATCTTGATTTTCAAAGAATTTAATTTTCTCATTTTCTTTTATTTTTTCATGAAGTTGGTTTGTCCCAACATCTACACAGCATACAGAGTTTATATTATTCTCTAATAAAATCTGTGTAAATCCACCAGTACTACTTCCTATGTCAAGTGCATTTTTCTTTTCTATATTTATATTAATATCATCTAAAAAATATTTTAGTTTATATGCGGCACGACTAACATAAAATGTATCTTCTAAAAGTTCAATATTTGAGTTTTCATCAACATCATAAGATCTGTCTCTTATACACATCTGACGCTGCCGACGAAGAGGATAGTG
>CAJXPH010000168.1 GCA_913057765.1 uncultured Campylobacteraceae bacterium | reverse complement strand
CTATCCTCTTCGTCGGCAGCGTCAGATGTGTATAAGAGACAGCCTCTATGTCGGTTCAATGCTGGAATATCAAAGTATTTGTCTCCTTGTGAAACTCCTTCTTCAAAAGTATCTTTTGATAGTTTCTTTATTGCATGATTAAAAAATTCAGTATCCCCATTATCTTCAACACTAGGGTTTAAATCTGCCATGATTCTCCAGTATGAAGTGTCATTTTTTAGTTGTGTTTGACTAATATGAATATGTATTGAGGGAACTTGAGGGTTTTTGGGATGTATTATGGTAGATATTGCAGTTGCACTTTGAAGTTTTTTTGATGAATCCTCATCATAATGAACTTGAGAGACATTTACACTTGCAGTATTAAATAAAATATTATCTCTTGCTTCAAATCTACTCCCTCCTCCATGTTTCCCTTCATCTCTTAACCATAGAACTTCTTCAAAGTTTTTATTTTCACCTAATTCCAAACTTAGTTTGTTTAGTTTATCAACAAATCTTTTTTGTAAACTTCTTACTAAAGTATAAGCTTCCATTGCTTCTTGTGATTTAGCCATAATCATATTATAAACCTTAAATTTTTGTTCTATTATATCATAGGGATATTCTTGTAATTTTAACTTACTACAATGATAAAAAAATTTAAATTATATAAAAGGAAGTATATGGATAATTCAGCAAATAGATTACAAGAAGTATTTTTTTATGGTTTATATATGGATGAAAATATATTAAAAAGTAAAAATGTAATTCCAAGAAACCCAAGACCTGCTAGTGTCAATGGCTATAAATTGAGGATTGGTAAGATGGCTACTTTATTAAGATGTAAAAACTCACAAGCATTTGGTATGGTTTATTCTTTGACACATGCTGAAATAAATAAACTTTATATTGAATCTGGACTTACAGATTATATTGCAGAAGCAATAACAGTTTTAATAGAAAATAAACCACTAAATACTCTATGCTGTAATTTATTAAATCCTCCACAGAATGAGGATTCAAATAATGAATATTTTGAAAAATTAAAAATTTGTATGAATAAATATAATCTTCCTATTCCAAATGATTGTTAGGATTTATCATGGAATTTGAAATTTGGTTATATTATTTAATAGCAATACTTATTCTTACTGCATCTCCCGGTCCTAGTGTATTATTGTGTGTTTCAAAATCTGTTACCCAAAGCTTTACTCATGCAATTTATACTGCATTTGGCAGTTTACTTGCAATAATTGGAATAATGACTTTATCCTTTACTGGTCTAGGAATTATTATCTCTTCTTCTGATTTAGTTTTTACATTTATTAAATATATTGGTGCAATATATTTGGTTTATCTAGGGATTAAGTGTTTAACATCAAAAGAAGAAAGTTATAAATTTTCAAGAGAAAACAAAGTAGAAAGAAAAGATAAAATATCTTCTTTTTTTAGTGGCTTTATTGTTGGTGCAAGTAATCCTAAGGCAATAATATTTTTTGTTGCATTGTTCCCTCAGTTTATAAATACAAATAACTCTTTATTCTCTCAATATATTATATTTGTTGTTACCTTTAGCATTTTAGAATTGTCATGGTTATTATTTTATGCATATTTAGGACATAAATCATCAAAATGGTTTTTGGAAAAAGGAAGAGCGAAATTTTTTAATAGAATTACTGGTGGTGTATTCATTAGTGCAGGTGTTTTATTGTCAACGACAAATAAAAATTAATTATAAAAATATTCAAAAGTTGTATAATACTCAGAATTAAAAATACCTTTGGATTAAAATATGATTGAATTTATAAAAAAGTTACCTAAAGCAGAGTTGCATTTACATATTGAAGGTTCTTTAGAACCTGAGTTAATGTTTAGACTTGCCCAAAAGAATGATATAGAAATACCCTATAAAAATGTTGATGATGTAAAAAAAGCTTATGAGTTTTCAAATCTACAAAGTTTTTTAGATATTTATTATGCAGGGGCAAAGGTACTTATTACTACAGAAGATTTCTATGATTTAACATGGGATTATATTTTAAAGTGTGTAAAGAATAATATAATTCATACGGAAATCTTTTTTGACCCTCAAACTCATACTTCAAGAGGTATATCTTTTGAAACAATTATAAGAGGAATCAAAGAAGCTCTAATTGATGCAAATAGTAAGTTTGGAATAACATCGCAAATAATCATGTGTTTTTTAAGACATTTATCGCAAGACGATGCTTTAAAAACTTTGGATGAAGCATTGCCTTTTAAAGATGATATTATTGGTGTGGGATTAGACTCATCAGAGCTTGGAAATCCTCCTTCAAAATTTGAAGATGTTTTTAAAAAAGCAGAAAAAGAAGGTTTTAAACTTGTAGCACATGCAGGAGAAGAAGCTGATATCTCATATATTTATGAAGCTTTAGATTTATTACATATCCATAGAATGGACCATGGTGTTCAATCTATTAAATCAGATGAACTAATGCAAAGATTAAAAGAAGAACAGATTCCTTTAACTGTATGTCCAAATTCAAATATTGAGCTAAAAGTATTTGAAAATTATAAAGAACATAATATAAAAAAACTTTTAGATTTTGGACTAAATATTACAGTAAATTCAGATGACCCTGCATATTTTAAAGGTTATTTAAATCAAAATTTTATTAATCTTTATGAAAACTTAGAATTATCAAAAAAAGATATTATTAAACTTGTGAAAAATTCATTTAATTCATCATTTATAAGTGATGAATTAAAACATGAGTATATAAAAAAAGTTGAAGAAGTAGTAAGACTTTACAAAGGATAAACATGCAAGATATTATTAACTATTTAAAAGTAACTGAGAAAATCTCAACATCAGGTCAACCTACGGCAGAACAGTTTGAAAAAATTGCACAAGAGGGTCATGAAATTGTAATAAATCTTGCTGTTGTACATAGTGAGGGAAAGATTGAACATGAAGATGATATTGTTACATCTTTAGGCATGAACTATATACATATTCCTGTGGATTTTTTAGAACCAACAGTGAAAAATCTAAAAGATTTCATAGAAATATTAACGGCACTTTCACATAAAAAAGTATGGGTTCATTGTATTATGAATTATAGAGTCTCTGCTTTTATGTATGTCTACCATAAATATATACTAAAAACACCTTTTGAAAATATCAATTTAGAAGTATTTGAAGAATGGTCTCCTGATGAAAATTGGCAGAAAATTATGAAAACAACACCCGAAGAACTAAGCCTATAAAGTAGAGATTTAACGCGTTATTTATTAACTTTTTGATAGGATTGCACCAATATTTTAGATAATTATTATCAAATAATTATTATTAAAGAATGGATAGAGATTGAAGATAGAAACTAAAGTAGCAAAATTTAATGAACTGTTATACCTAGAAAGTGGTAGGTTACTAGAGGAGTTTGAACTAGTATATGAAACATATGGTGAATTAAATGCTGATAAATCAAATGTAATTGTTATTTGTCATGCCTTAGCTGGTTCTCATCATGTTGCAGGTAGATATGCAGATGAAGCAAAGCCAGGATGGTGGGATAAATTTATTGGAGATGGAAAAGCAATTGATACGCAGAAATATTTTGTAATATGTTCAAATAATATTGGAAGTACTTTTGGTTCAACAAATGCACTTAGTATTGATCCTTCAACAAAAGAAGAATATAGATTAAAGTTCCCCATATTAACTGTATCAGATATTGTTAAAGCACAAATGAGATTATTTGATAGTTTGGGTATTACAAATGCAAAAGCAGTAATTGGTGGTTCAATGGGTGGAATGCAAGCACTTTGTTATTCGATAGAGTTCCCTGATTTTGCAGAGCATGTATTTGCAATGGCTACAACTGCTTATACTAGACCTTGGGCAATTGCAATAAATAAAATTGCAATAGAATCAATTAGACATGATCCTACTTTTAAAGATGGACATTATTCAAAAGATGATTTACAAGCAAGTGGATTGCCTGGTCTTGCAATTGGTCGAATGGCAGGACTGATAGCTTATTTAAGTCCTACTTTATTTAATCAAAAGTTTGG
The DNA here is from genome assembly GCA_913057765.1 of uncultured Campylobacteraceae bacterium. Lineage (GTDB taxonomy): Bacteria > Campylobacterota > Campylobacteria > Campylobacterales > Arcobacteraceae > Halarcobacter. The sequence goes on along the minus strand of CAJXPH010000168.1, from coordinate 2,038 downwards.
ACGAGAGTATTCTCGAACTGACGGTCTATATGAATTATTTGGTCGATTTGAAGTTGAAAGATACCTAGAATATAATGCTTATAGTTTTCCAAAGATTTTTGACCCATTGTCTTATCTTTATATATGTAAAACAATGAACATTTTTGATGCGGGAAGAAATAAAGATAAACTAGAAGACTCTTTTGATAAGGTAACATGTAAATTGCATCTTATATCTTTTAAAGATGATATGCTCTTTTTCCCAGAAGAGATGGAAGAGATTAGAGATATTATGACTAAACTTGGACGAGGTGATCAAGTAACTTATAAGATGGTTGACAGTCAATCTGGACATGATTCATTTCTTGTTGAAGTTGATAAATTTGATGATTATGTAGTAGATATTTTGGAGAATAAATAAATGAGTGAAGAAAAAAAAGAAGAATTAAGTTTTGAAGTTAAGATAGAAAAAGCGAAAGAATTATTAGAAAAACTTTCAAACCCTCAAATTACACTTGAGTCTTCGTTAGATGTGTATAAAACTGGTATTAAAGAATTAGAAGAGGCTCAAAAACTTTTAGATGAAGCAAAACTAACTTTTACGCAAGCGGATAAAAACTAAAAATAAATATTGCAAATTGTTATATTTTTTAGTGTGACTTATATTTTGAGATAGACTTCTCCAATATTATATGGAGAAGTTTATGACTGCATTTAAACAATTAGAAAACTTAGATAAACCACGTGAAAAATTACTTAAAAAAGGTGCAAAGTCACTAAAAGATTATGAGCTTATGGCTATTATTCTTGGAAGTGGAATATTTGGAAAAGATGTAATAAAATTATCTAGAGAAATTATAAAGCTTTTAGAAAAAGATTTTGATACATTGAATTTAGATAAATTATTAGAAGTGCATGGTTTAGGAAAAGTGAAAGCCTCCCAAATTTTAAGTGCTATTGAACTCTCACGAAGATATTTAATAAAGAGTAATAAAAAAATCACTTCAGCAAAAGAAGTCTTTGAAGAACTTTTAGAATATAAAAACAAAAAACAAGAGTATTTTTTAACTCTATATCTTGATGGTGCAAACCATCTAATAGAAAAAAGAGTTATCACTATAGGTACCTTAACTCAAAGTTTAGTTCATCCAAGAGAAGTATTATCCCCTGCTATAGAGTTAAGAGCAGCTAGTATAATTGTTGCGCATAATCATCCTAGTGGACAATTAATTCCAAGTATAGAAGATGAACTTATTACAAAAAGATTATTGGATAGTGCTAAATTATTAGGAATAGAATTGATTGATCATGTGATAATTACAAATGAAGGCTTTAAAAGTATTCTTTAAATAGTCTCGTTAAATTCTTTTATCTCTTTAAGTTTTGTTACAAAATTTTTAAGCAATGGTTTAGGAGCAAAGGGAAGTAGTTCTATAAGTTCATTTTCTAAAGAAGAATCTTTTTTATATCCATTATTTGGTTCTTTTACTAGTGATGTTTCATTGTACTTTAGATTGAATTTATTTTCTAGTATTTCAATCTCTTCTTGTGTTGCAGTTTTCATAAGATTTTGAAAAAATCTTTTTCTGCTTTTATTATCTCTTGTGAAAAGTTCTTGTTCTGATATTTGTAGAGCTTCTGCAATATATGGAATAAGTTCAATTTTTATAGATATGTTACCATTAAGATATTTGTATATAGTCTTTTCAGTAGGAGTTTCTCCTGTACTATTTAACTTTGGTTCTAAATCCCTAAGTCTTTTTGCAAATTCTCTTTTAGTAAGGTTTTTATCTTTAAGTAATATATTTATTCTCTCATATACTTCCATTAAGCACCTTTTTTTTCTTAATTGTATTAAAAAATATTATTTATTTAATAGAATATTAATACGCTAAAAAGTAGAATATAATAATTAACTTTTTTTTGAAAAAATATTTCAAAATGTTATGAAAACTATAAGGACTATTTCATGTGTGAAAAAATGAAGTTTAGTATTATTTTTGTTTTGTCATTTTGTATTATAACTGTCTCTTATACACATCTCCGAGCCCACGAGACC
>CAJXPH010000167.1 GCA_913057765.1 uncultured Campylobacteraceae bacterium | reverse complement strand
TGTATCTTTTTATATTCTTTTTTATTTTTATTATTTAGTTCATCTATTAAGTGTTCATACTTCTTAAAGATATTCCATATTTTTTTTGAGTGATCTATTCTGTTTATTTTATACAATTCAATCGATACACTTGCATTTACTAAAGCTTTTAGAATAAAAGACTCTTCTCTTGTATTTTTGTCATTTTTATATTTTTTCCATAAGTCTTCCAACTTATAATGTGCTTTTATAAAATCTTCACTTGCTAAAATTAAATAAATTTCATCTAATTCTTTTTTTATCTTCATTTTCAATTCTTTCATTAATAAATAGAAGTATATCAAATTATTTTGTTGCTCCTGTAAAGATTCTACAGTTGGAAAAGCTTTTTTAGTTTTTTGACGTTTAACTTAATGATTTTATAGGATTTATAGTCTAAGCTAACTTCCTTACTGAGTCTAGATATTTAAAAATGAAATAATTGAGTCTTAACTGGGTCTTTTATAAGTTGAAAGTAATAACAAAAAGGAAATAGAACGATAAAGTTTAGGAGTTTTATAAGGGAAAGAGTATTCGAATTTATCAGTTTGTTCTATTTCATTTTCATTTTCGCAAAATGGTGCTCACTCACGGAGTCGAACCGCGGACCTATTGATTACAAATCAATTGCTCTAGCCAACTGAGCTAAGCAAGCATCCGAAATTTAAGTGGTGGCTCGAGGCAGAATCGAACTGCCGACACAAGGATTTTCAATCCTTTGCTCTACCGACTGAGCTATCGGGCCGTAACGTTTTTCAACGTGTCCTTCTTAAATTGGAGTGAAATTATACACATAGAATAATTAATTTAAGCTTAATTGAGAAACGAATTCTTTAAATTCTTTTCCTCGTACTGCATATGAAGTAAATTGATCAAGAGAAGAAGCGGCTGGAGACAGTATTGCTACGCTGTTTGTGGAGTGTTTTAAATGAATACTCTGTACAGCTTCTTTCAAGATTTTTGATTCACAATAAGATATATCATATTTCTTACAATATGAAATTACTCTTTCATAGTTAGTACCAACTGCAAAAATTTCTATATCGAATGTTTTCACATATTCAAAAAGTGGTTCAATATTTGTTCCTTTATCATCTCCTCCAACTATTAAGTATATTTTTTTATCTAAGTATGGGGTTAAGGCATTTATTGTTGCATCTATATTTGTAGCTTTTGAATCATTAATCCACAATCTGTTATCTTTATCTTTAAACTCTTCTATTTTATGCTCATCTATAGTAAAAGAATCAATTTTTTCATAATCAACCTCATCAAAAATAATTTTCTTTGAAGCCAAGGCTAAGAGTGAGTCTAACAAAAAAGGTTCATTAAACTTTATTCTTTCTTTTTCAATATCAAATATTCTACATAGATCATCAGAGCTTCTATATGTGATTTTATATGCACTTGTTGGATAATCTTTAAACTCTTCAGGGATTATTGCTATCTCACCCTCTAACATCATCGCTAGTGGCTTTAATTTTGCTCTTTTATACTCTTCATAACTTCCATGCCAAGAAATATGATCTTCTGATATTGGTAAGAGTATATATAAATTTGGTTTTGCTATATTAGTATAATGAAAAGTGAACGATGAAGTTTCTAATATCCATATTGGAGCTTTTCTATCTAGTAAGGAAACTGGTGTTCCAATATTCCCACCACTGATACTTCCTTTATCTCCTAACAGGTGCTGAATCATTTGTGTAGTTGTTGTTTTTCCATTTGTTCCAGATATCCAAATAGAAAATGGCATTTCTTCTGCAAGTAAATCATAATCACTTTGTATGTTTTTTGATTTTTTAACCATTTCATTAGAAGGTGGTATTCCTGGACTTACAACTGTTATATCATTTGAATTTAAATCATAGTTTTTAAAATCACTATCATCATATAAAATTACATCATCAAAACTATTTTTAATTGCTTGCGCAGTAATCCCTTTTCCTAATACTCTAATCATATCAATTTCTCTACCTGATTTTAAGACTCATTAGAGCCACTAAGTTAGCCATGAAAGATATAATCCAGAAACGAACAATAATTTTGTTCTCTTTCCAGCCTTTCTCTTCAAAATGATGATGTATAGGAGCCATTAGAAAAACCCTTTTTTGTCTTAACTTATATGAGCCTACTTGTAAAATCACGGAAACAGTTTCAATTACAAAAATAAGACCAATTATAACTAGTAGAAGTTCTGATTTTCCAACAATTGCCATATATCCCATAAATGCGCCCATAGGTAAAGAGCCACTATCTCCCATAAAAATTTGAGCAGGATGACAGTTATACCAAAGAAAAGCGATAAGGGAACCAATCAGTGCGGTGCCAATAATGGCTAATTCTCCAGTTGTTTTTATATTAGGTAATAAAAGATAAGAAGAAAAAATTGCATGTCCTGTAATATAGACAATTCCTGAAAGTGTAAAGAAAGCCATAATAGAGGGAACAGTAGCTAATCCATCAAGACCATCTGTTAAGTTAACAGCATTTGATGCGGCAACCATTACTAGCATCCAAAAAGCTAATGCAAAAAGATTCATATCAAAAAGTGGATATTTATAAAATGGTGTATAAAGTGTAGTAGTATGATTATATATAATCAATATACCTGCAACAATAAATGCTGCAAAGAATTGTAATATTAATTTAGCTTTAGAACTTAATCCTGCTGAATTTGCTTTTTTTGCTATTTTTGAATAATCATCTTGAATTCCAATTAAAGAGAAAATTCCTAAAGATAATATTCCGCCTACTACATAAAAATTGTTTAATTTAACTGTTAAAAGAGTAGCAATAATAGTTGAGAATATAAATACTATTCCACCCATAGTTGGGGTCCCTGCTTTTTCTTGATGTGAGTCAGGAGCGTGTTCATAAATGGGTTGTGACGCATTTTTTGACTTTGCCCATCTTACAAATTTAGGGAGTAAAAACATAGTTAAAAAAAATGCAATAAAAAATGCAATTCCTGCCCGAACAGAGATGTATTGAAAAATATTAATATCTTGATGTCTATAAAACCAATAAAACAAACTTAAACCTTCAATTTGATATAATCGCGCTGATTATAATACAATATATGTTTTAAAAGGTTTAAACAATGAGTAAAAAAGCAATCCTAATTATTACTGATGGAATAGGTCATAATGAATCAAACAACTTTAATGCATTTACAAATGCAAAAACACCAACATATGATTACTTATTTAAAAATGCTCCATATTCTCTTATTCATACATACGGAGAACATGTAGGATTACCTGATGGGCAGATGGGCAATAGTGAAGTTGGACATATGACTATGGGAAGTGGAAGAGTTCTATATCAAGATCTAGTCAAAATTAATATAGCAATTAAAGAGAATAAATTAAAAGATAATTCAATTTTAAAAAATATAATTGAAGATTCAAACAATATTCATCTTTTAGGCCTCATAAGTGACGGCGGTGTCCATTCTCATATTCAACATATAATTGCATTAGCAAAAATAGCTAAAAGTAACAGGAAAAAAGTTTTCTTTCATATTATTGCAGATGGTAGAGATGTGGCTCCTGATTGTGCAAGTAAATATGTACAACAATTAATAGATGTTTGTGATGAAGATATTAAAATTGCAACAATTGCAGGTAGATATTACACAATGGATAGAGATACTAGATGGGACAGAGTTCAAAAAGGACATGATGCATTAAGTTTTGCAATACCGAAATCTTCAACTGATGTATTATCATATATTGAGAATTCATATAAAGAAGAAATTTTTGATGAATTTTTAATTCCAACTGCATTTGAAGGCTATAACGGGCTTAAAGAAGATGATGGAATTATTTTTTGTAACTTTAGAAGTGATAGAATGAGAGAAATTTCTAATGCTATTTCAAATAAAGAATTTAATGAATTTGAAACTTTTGATAAAGAATTAAATATTGCAACAATGACACAATATGATAAGAATCTTCCTTTACCTATAATGTTTCCAAAAGAGGCTCCAAAGAATACTTTAGCAGAAGTTATTTCTAACGCAGGACTTTCGCAAATACATACTGCAGAAACAGAGAAATATGCTCACGTAACATTTTTCTTTAATGGTGGAGTAGAAGAACCTCTATTAAATGAAACAAGAGTTTTAATACCCTCTCCTTCTGTTGCAACATATGATTTAAAACCAGAGATGTCTGCACCTGAAGTTTCAATAGAAGTTCAAAAAGCAATGGATTCACAAACAGACTTCATTGTTGTAAATTTCGCGAATGGAGATATGGTTGGACATACCGGAGTATACGAAGCTGGTATGAAAGCTGTTGAAGCAGTTGATTATGAACTAGGACAAATCATACAAAAAGCTAAAGAATTAGATTATAATCTAATTCTTACAAGTGATCATGGAAATTGTGAAATGATGAAAAACTCAGATGGTAAAGTTTTAACTAATCACACAGTAGGAGATGTATATTGTTTTGTTTTAGCCCAAAATGTAACCAATGTTAAAACAGGAAGCCTTAACAATATAGCACCTACTGTTTTAAAATTAATGGATATTGAAAAGCCAGTTGAGATGGATGAGGCTCTAATATAATATGAGTAAAGCTGTAGATATAAAAAAATTACAAATTTCAACTAATGATAAAAAATTACTTGATATAAGTTTTAAAATAATTGACTCTACGGCACTAATTGGTCAAAGTGGTAGTGGTAAATCATTAACATTAAAATCTATATTAAATCTTTTACCATCAAATCTTGATTTAATTTTTGATATAAAAGCAGACTTTGAACTTAACCATACAAATATAGGTTTTATTCCTCAAAATCCATTTACATCATTATCACCAATGACAAAAATAAAAAAACAATTCTTTTGTAGCGAAAATAGGAAAAAAGAACTTTTATCCCTTGTAGGTTTAGAAAATTTTGTTTTAGAAAGATTTCCAAGTGAACTTAGTGGTGGACAATTACAAAGAGTTGTTATTGCTATTGCATTAACAAATGATATAAAACTATTACTTCTAGATGAACCCACTACTGCTTTAGATAAAAATTCAAAAGAAGTTATCTTAGATTTATTAAATGATTTATCAAAAAGATTAGATCTTTCAATACTATTTGTAACTCATGATATAAACTCAATAAAAAATATTTGCAAAGATATTGTTATAATAAAAGATGGATTAGTCGTTGAAACAGGTAAAACACTTGATATACTAGAAAATCCAAAAAATGAATATACAAAAGAATTAATTAATTCAACTTTTGAAAACAAAGAATTTAGGAAATAAAATATGATGAAATATATTTTTACATTTTTACTATTAATCGCGGTAGGTGTAGCTGGATGGCTATTAAATCTTTATTCAGACATTAGACATGATGTTAATAAAGTAGTAGATTATAATCCATCTAAGACAACACAATTTTTCGATAAAAATGGGAAACTAATAGCTAATATATTTAATAAAGAGCATAGATTATATGTAAAGTATGAAAATATCCCAGCAAGAGTTGTAGAAGCCTTAGTTGCAATTGAAGATACACAATTCTTTGAACATAACGGTATCAATCCTGATGCAATTTCAAGAGCAATTATAAAAGATTTAAAAGCGATGAAATTAGTTGAAGGAGCAAGTACATTAACTCAACAATTAATTAAAACTCTTGTCTTAAGTAGAGAAAAAAAATTACTTAGAAAAATCAAAGAAGCTTTACTAGCCATTAGACTTGAAACAATTTTAACAAAAGAAGAGATTCTAGAAAGATATTTAAACCAAGTATACTTTGGTCATGGATATTATGGTATCAAGACTGCTGCACTTGGCTACTTTAAAAAAGATTTATATGAATTAAATATAAAAGAGATTGCTATTTTAGTTGGCCTTCCTAAAGCACCAAGTTTTTATGACCCAACAAAAAATCTAAAATTTGCATTAACTCGTGCAAACCAAGTTGTTAAAAGAATGAATACACTAGGATGGGTGAATAAAGATGAGTATGAAAATGCAGTAAATTTTATTCCTACAATTTATAATGAAACATTGACACTAAATAAAGCACCATATATTATAGCTGTCTCTTATACACATCTGACGCTGCCGACGAAGAGGATAGTGTAGA
>CAJXPH010000166.1 GCA_913057765.1 uncultured Campylobacteraceae bacterium | reverse complement strand
GATCCTCTCTGGTCTCGTGGGCTCGGAGATGTGTATAAGAGACAGGTTTTATATAATTAGTATTCTCATTATTAACAATACTTCCTTTATCATTTTCTTCTGAAATATCAATACTATTTTTACCCTTAAATTCTTTTTCATCTGCATGAGCAACAATATCTTTTGCCAAACTAGAAGTTCTTAAAGCTACATCTTTTGCTTCATTTGCAGCAGATGCATTCATTTGTGTTTGTTGATCAAGGGAATTAATAGCATCATTAATTTGTACAATTCCAGTCTCTTGTTCTGTAGATGCATTTGCAACATCTGAAATAAGTTCAATTGTTTTCTCGATATTTGTATTTAAACTTTCATAACCATGAATCATTTCATCTGCAATTGACTTACCTTCATTTGCTTTTAGATTTGCACTTTCAACTAAACCTTTAATCTCCTTAGCTGCTTCAGCTGACCTACTTGCTAGATTTCTTACTTCTTGTGCAACTACGGCAAATCCTTTTCCAGCTTCACCTGCTGTGGCAGCTTCAACAGCAGCATTTAGTGATAGAATATTTGTTTGAAACGCAATCTGATCAATTACGGTAATAGCTTCATTAATAGCAGTTACTTGTGTATTAATTTCATCCATTGCCATTGTAGTTTTAGAAGCTAAATTTTCACCTTTATTAGCAGATTCAGTTACTTGTTTTGCAAAATTGGACATTTGTGTAATTCTTTCAGTTGTAGAAGTTACATTACCTGTAATTTCTTCAAGAGCTGCAGCTGTTTCTTCCAAAGAGGCAGCTGCTTCATTTGAAGATTGATTTAAAGTATCTACATTTTCTAATAAAACATTAGAAGAACTATCAATAATTAAACCATTTTTCTTATTGTCAATTAACATTTCAGTAATCGATTCACCTAAACTATTTACACCTAGTCCTAATCTTTCTAAGTGTTCTTTTATTCCCTTAGTATCTACTTTATTCATATAATTATAATTTGTAAATTCACCTAATACTTTTAGAATATTATCAATATTTTTTTCCAAGTTATCGCCCATTTGATTAAGTACATTTCTTAATTCATTTAAGGATGGATTATCAACTTTTGTAGTTATTCTTTGAGTTAAATCTCCTTGCTCAAATTCACCGAGAACTTTTATAGTTTCATCAATTATTGCTCGATCTTCCTCAATCCCTTTTTTAGCTTTTACAATATTTTCATTTACAACTTTTGCCATAAGTCCAATTTCATCTATGCTATCAGCTTTTAATTCTTTAACATCATCTGCATCTCTATTTACGTAATTAAAAAATCCAACTAAGCCTTCTTGAAAACTATGAAGTCTTTTTACTACTATATTGTTTATAATAATAATTGAACCTAAGACAACCACTACAAGTAGAACTATAGATATAATTATAATTATATTTCTAATTGCATTTGGTGCTTCTAAAACTTCAGCTTCATCTATTTCTGATAAAATTGCCCATTTAAAGTCATTTCCAATAGAAACTGTACCATATGCTGATAATACAGGGTTTCCATTATAATCAATAACAATTTCAGTATCTGATTTACCAGCAAGTGCCTTAGCACTAGCAACTGTTGACACTTTTATATTGCCTGCAAAAGAAGCTTTTAACGAATGTCCTTTAGGATCTAAAAAACTATCACTTCTCATTAACTTATCCATACCTATTAAATAATCTTCTTGTGAGGTACCATAACCTTTTCTAAATTGCATGATATTATTGATAGCTTTATCACTAATTTGAAAAACTAAAACTGCTGAGATTTTTCCTTCTTCAAGGACAGGAGTTCCTAGGAACATAGCTGGAGCATCACTGCTAGGAGAATAAGGCTTCATATCAATAAAAGTTGGTCTTTTGTTTTCTAATGTTTTAACCCACACTTGACCTAATCCACTATCTTTTAAAGAACTGTATTTTAGATTTTTACCATAGTCTGATTCTTTTGCTGCGGTGTATACTACATGTCCAGTATCTGCTCTAATAATAAATACATCATAATATCCATACTCATTCATATATGTTTGGAAAAAGTCTTCATGTGCTTTTGTTGCCTCTTTAATAACCATTTCATTAACGGGAAAATCCCCTTGTTCTTCTATATCTACTAGTTCATATGCATTATCTAAATCATAAATCATTTCTTTTACATTAGAACTTTTTGCAAGAACATTAATATCACCAATTCTTTCTGCAAAGAAGTTTTTTATTTGGTTTGTTTTTCCATCTCTAGTTGATGTCAAAACAGAATAGTTTTGAGCTAATAAACTCTCTTTTACTTTACTAACTGAAAAAACTGTTAAAATTACAGTTAACAAACTTAATGAAACAATAATAAGAGAGATAACTTTTACTTTAATAGTCATATTTTTAAACATGATATATCCTTTATAAGAATAATAGATTTTTTAATTATAGATTTATTATTATTTACTCTTGGTAAAGTATATTAAAACCATAAATATTACATTTATAATATTATATTTTGATTATTTTAATTTAAAACATCTAATTTTACTGTAATATTTTTTTTTATATTTCCTTTAATTTTATCTCTTTTACTATAGAAAAACAACTTATTTGATATAATACAAAAAAATTATTACGGATAGGTTTTACAATGATAATAGATAAATATTATAGTAGAGAAAGTATTATTAATAATCTTTCAAAATATGAAACAAACTACCAAGTTGCTCTTGGTAAACTTATTCATTTAAGTGGAATAAAAGAGACTTCTTATGAAGTAGATTTTAGGTTGGCATTAGGTTCAATATATGAACTTATTAATGATTTAAAAGATTTAGAAAATTTAGATTCTATATTTGAAGAAGAACTTAGAAAGCAAGTATCAATGGACATGCTTCAAAAATTTGTAAATGAAAATATGGAATTAATACAATCAAGAAGTTTTGCAATAGAACCAATTATAAATGATATAAATGACAATAAATATTTTAATGAAGCTATGAGTGAAGTTTATGAAGAGAACTTAAAAGTACACTTTCAAAAATACAATGACTTTATAACAGAAGAATTAGCAACTCAAATTAAAAGTGCAGTAGAAGAGCTTACACAAAAATAGATTACTCTATTTTTGTATAAAATTTATTTTCTATATTTACTACAATCTTTTTCACTCATTACAAATCTAAATAATTCTTTTTTTGTTGCAGCATTTGCATATACGTATGTAATACCGATATCACTTTGTAAAAATCTTTTTGCACTTTGACAAATACCTTTTTTAATAAATTCTTCCATTCTCGGTTTATCTTCTTTAATAACTACTTCATCACTTTTCGGTGCAGTATTAATTTCAAATGTAGAGATAAGTCTTAAACCTTCAGATTTTATAGATACATATTGTGTATAGTTATCAACTTTTTGTGGAAGCTTTTTCCCTATTTCCTCAACAACTAACTTTACTATTTCTTTGTTTTGGATTTTCATTTGTTGGTCAGCTTTTGCTTGTGCAGCTGGATCGTCAGTTTTTGGTAATTCCTCTTTTGCAAAAGTGTAGCTATTTATAGTTAATACAGCTAATGCAGCAAATAAAAGTTTTTTCATATAATTCTCTTTCTAATAAATTTAAAAAACATTTTACCTAAAATAAGATTTTCAAATACTGACATGAGTCAAAATTATGTTATTATACGAAATACAAAAAAGGACAAACTAAAAGATAATGATAAATAAAAATACAAAACTATCTTTTAATACTGCAATTAAAGAAGAGCTTTTAAACTCAATCTTTAAACTAACTAATCAAGAAAATGAACAACAAGAAAGCCTATAAAAAAATCTTCACCATTTTAAATTAAAAACTTTTTATATAGGATAAATCATGTCAAAAATACTTACGTCTAATGAGCTAAAAAATAGCTTTTTTATTTTACTTGGAACACTTTTTATTTCACTTTCAGTAGTGCTATTTTTTCTACCAAATAATTTCACAACAGGTGGAACTCCTGGTATGGCAATACTATTACATCACTTAAGTGGTTTTTCTATTGGTTCAATGATTATAGCAATAAATGTACCTTTGCTTATATGGGGAACAAAATACTTAGGAAAAATATTTGCAATAAAAACAATCATTACCATAGTTTTAATCTCATTTTTTATAGATTTGTTTACTCAAATATTTTCGTCTATTATTATCACTGAAAATATATTCTTAGCATCAATTTTTGGAGGTGTTATTATTGGTTTTGGTGTCGGACTTATAATAAAAGGAAACTCTAGTGCCGGAGGCTCTACAATTATTGCAAGAATTATTTCATCAAACTCTCATATAAAACCTGCACAAATTATACTTTTTATTGATGTTATTATTGTAATTTGTTCAATATATGTTTTTAAAGATATTGAAAAAGCTTTATGGAGTATCATTAGTATCTATGCAACATCAAAATCCATAGACATTGTACTAACAGGAACACTAAGTACAAAAGTGATTCATATAGCTACAAATAAAGTAGATGAACTTAGTCTTGCGATTACAAATCATCTAGGAGAAGAAGGAACTATTTTAAACGGCTCAACAATTAAGACAAAAGAAGACAAAACTCTTATCTTTATCGTCGTAGATATTAAAAAAATTGCACGGCTAAAAGAAATAATACAACAAACAGATGAAGATGCCTTTATGATAGTTATGGAAGCATCTGAAATGTTAGGAAGAGGACACTAGATTTACAAATTTCTTAAGAAAATTTACTTGTAGATTAGTTATTGTATACTTTAATCTTTCATGAGTAAGATACTCTTAAACAACTATAAAAAGGCACAAATTATGAAAATTGCTATTCCAGTAAAAGATGAAAACTTATCTTTTTTTCCAAATGCAGGACACACTCCAAAATTTGCAGTATATTCAATGACTGGATCAGGTATGTTTAGATCTTTTAAACTTGAAGAAGTAAAAAACAATCCAAGATCTGATATTAACCATGAGGAACCAGAAGAAGAACATTCATGTGACCATGGACATGATGATGCTGACCATATTGAACAGCACAATAAAATGGGAAGAGTTTTAAGTGGTTGTAATTATATAGTTGTTAAAAAAGCTTGTAAAAATACAGCTAAATCTTTTACTTCTCAAGGTATAAAACTTGTTAAGTATAATGGAGAATCGTTTCAAACTGATAGTATTTTAAAAGAGGTTTCAGCTAAATTCATCTAAAAAGATGAATTTAGTCTCTCTTTCTCTTTTACAATTTGTGCTGTTGCTACAATATTTAATATCATTTCGTCATGACTATTTGAAAATCGTTTTATGATTTTATCACAAACTTCAAGAAGCTCATCTTCTCTATGTAATACACTTAATAATATAGATTTATTATGAAGGGCAAGAGCTACTTGATTTAAAACTTTATCTTCATAGTTTTCATATCTTCTTACTACTTCATCATAAATTTCTAAAGCTTTTAAATTTTTATGTAAATCCTTGAGCCGGCTGGCTTTATTTACTAAAGATTTTGCAACTAATTCTATAATATTTTGATTTGAACTATTTTCAAATTTAGAAATTACATAGTCATAAGATTTTATTGCTTCTTCATTTTCTTCATATTGTCCATAAATTGAAGCTTTATTACAAGCTGCAAGAGCTACTTGTTGTAGAACATTTTCATTTTCAGAATTTTCAAAATTTTTAATAAGTTCAACATAAACTAACAGTGCCATTTTTGGCTCTTCAATTTGACTTACACAAATAGCTTTATTAATATATGTTTTTACTAAAACTATCTCTAGTTCTTCTGAAGTATCTAGTATATAACTTGTCAATAATTCATCATACATTCTTAATTCTTCTTCAAACTCTTCTTGTTTTCCATGAATTAAACCTTTGTTATAGTATGCAAAAGCTAAAAACTTTGAAATAGTATTATCTTTTGTATCTTTAAACTTATCTATTATCTCAGCATAACTTTCTATAACATTAGGATTTTTATTTAAATTGGTTAATGCTGTGGCTTCACCCATAAGAGTATAAAAAATGTCAATATCTTTTTTTGCTTTTTCAAGTAAAAAAGGAATCAAAGATAAAGCATCTTCAAATTCTTTGTTATGTAATTTTAAATTAAAATCATTATATAAATCTTCAAAACTTTCTATTGGATGAAATCTGTCTCTTATACACATCTGACGCTGCCGACGAAGAGGA
>CAJXPH010000165.1 GCA_913057765.1 uncultured Campylobacteraceae bacterium | reverse complement strand
GAGATCCTCTCTGGTCTCGTGGGCTCGGAGATGTGTATAAGAGACAGTATTTACTTCATGTACTTCAAAGGTTCAAAAAGATTACCTTTCAAATAATCTATCCAATAATAAAAAACAACAATTAACTAAAGAATATATTCTTAATAATTATCATCATGAAAATTGGGCAAAAAAAAATAAATATCCTCAATGGGGACTTGCATTGGCTGGTGGTGGCTCAAAAGCAGCACCTTTTGGTATGGGTGTAATAAAAAGTTTAATAGATAATGATAATTTAAAGAAAATTGATATTATTTCTACTGTATCAGGAGGAAGTTATTCCGCCTTATACTTATACCATAAAGCATTATATTTAAATAGAAAAGAAAAAAAATTAGATAACTTAAGTGATTTTTATAAGTTATCAGAATTATATTATGATAAAAATCTTAGTTTTGATGAACGTATTAAATATGCTGGTATTGATTATTCTAAAAACATCACACCAAATAAAAGTTGTAGAAAGATTTCTAATAAAATTGGAGAATTTCAAAAATGGGTTGGTTGTAATCAAGATATATTAGATAGTACTTTTAGTTATGTAACAAGAAAAGAAGAGGGTCCAAAGCTATTTAGATGGCCTTATAAACTTTTACCTCATATAGCTGGTGTTGGATTATCTTTCGTACCACATCATTTTGCAAATACTTTATTTGATTGGAAGTTAGAATTATCACCATCTCAAGAATCATATTTTCATGGTATTTCTAGAGCATATGGTTTTGTACCTACTGAAACCAAAACTACTAAGAATTTAGATCAATATAATAAGAAAGATTTTAAAGTAAAATATACTTTTAAAGATTTAGAAGAATTACTTGAAGATCACGCTGGACAATTACCAATGTGGATTATAAATACTACTAATGAAACAAATTATGCATTAATGAGTTTTAATGATGAACCTACAAATTTAGATAAAGGAATTTTTGAAATTACACCATATGGATATGGCTCAGGTTTGCATGGATATAAAATTGGTAATGCTTCAAAAGAGAAAGAAATGGATTTATCAATTACTGATTCAGTTGAAGCATCAGCCGCATTTTTTGATTCTTCAAGTTATTATGATATTAAACCTATAAGAACGGTAGCTTTTTCACTTTTACATTTATTTAATATGCGTTGGGGAGTACTAAGAGAAAATCATAATGTTAGTGATAGTACAAGAACTTTACATAAGTTTTTACCAATTGGTTTATACCATTTACACTCTTTATTTGAGAAAGAACCTATGTATATAAGATTATCAGATGGAGGAATGAGTGAAAATTTAGGATTATATTCTTTAATTAAAAGAGGTACACGTAATATTATTGTTGTTTCGGAAGCACATGATTCTAAAGAACTAAAATTAGATGATATTTGTAAAGTTAATTCTTTCTTGGATAAAAATGGATACTCAATAGTATTTAAAGGTAATCCTGAGAATGAAGTTAAAAAAAACAATAACTATAATTATAATTTATCTTCTGAATGTGAAGATGGTGAATTAGTGAAAAAAATTAATTATAAAGAGTGGAATGATAAATTTAATATTTGGGAAGGAATGATTTTTGCTAAAGATAGAGTTGGTGAAAAATTTATAAATAAAAATAATGCAATTGAAGGTATTAAGTTACATTTTATTAAGGCTTCTATAGATGAAAAAAAATTTATGAGTAAAGACAATAAAATACCATTAAAACTGGTTAAGTTTTGGAAAGATATTGGTTCTAAAGGTGATTTCCCTCAAGATAAGACAGCCTTTATTACTTTTGATAGTAGTAGAAGTCTTTATGAAGCATATTTGAATCTGGGATACTATAAGGCTAGTAAATTAGAAATAAAATAGAAGAGAATATATATATTCTCTTCCTTTTTTTATTAAGATACTGTTTCTAGTTTATCTTGTTTATCATTTAAACTATCGATAATAACAGCACAAGCCGCATCACCAGTAATATTTAAAGCAGTTCTTGCCATATCAAAGATTCTGTCAAGTGCAAAAAGTAGTGGTAATCCTTCAATAGGAATACCAGCAGCTAATAAAACAGCTACAACTAAGAATGATGGACCAGGAACTCCAGCTTGTCCAATTGCACCAACAGTTGCAGTAAAGATAATTGCCATGTATCCAGCAAATCCTAAATCGATATTATAAACTTGGGCAAAGAAAACAGCAACAAGACCATAATAGATCGCATTTCCACTCATGTTAATTGTTGCACCTAATGGAAGAACAAATGAAGATGTTGATTTTGAAACATTTAAATCTTCTTCACAAGTTTTCATAGTAACAGGAAGTGTTGCCATAGATGATGCAGTTGATAATGCAACAACTTGAGGTTTTTTCATTGCTGTTAAAAAGTCTTTTGGAGATGTTTTTGAGAATAGTTTTATTAATACTGGATAAAAAACAAAACCATAAACTAATAAAGCTCCTATATATACAATAACAAGTTTTGTAACAAGTCCAAGCATATCAAACCCATACGTTCCAACTGAATCAGCCATAAGACCAAATACACCAATAGGTGCTAAAATCATTACTACTGTTACCATCCAGATAAGTGCTTGAATTAGACCTTCTAATCCATTGATTATTGGAGCACTTTTTTCTTTTGGAATCTTAGAAATAGCAATACCTAAAAATAGACAGAATACTAAAACTTGAAGTATATTTGCATTTACTAATGATTCAAAAATATTTGTTGGAATCATTCCTATTATAGTTTCCATTGCACCAGGTAAAGCACCTTTATCTGCATATTGGTTAGAGAACATATGAGTAACACTACTTAAATCTAGACCAGCTCCTGGTTGAAAAACTTCACCTGCAAATAGTGCAAGGGCAACAGCAACTGCTGAGGTACCTAGGAAAAATACAATAGTTCCTATTCCAACCTTTCCTGCACTTGGACTATTACTTAAGTTTGCAGCACCAGAGATGATAGATATAACTATCAATGGAATTACAAGCATTTTGATCAAGTGAATAAATATTGTACCTAATGGTGCAAACATTGAAGCGTCTTTTCCCATGAAAAAACCTGCAGCAGTACCCAAAATCATAGCTATAATGATTTGAACTCCTACATTTTTCATTAACGATTTTTCTTTCATTTTTAATCCTTTTCGTATCCTTTAATTCTATACTTTCGAAGTGGCTTAAAAGTGTATGTTTGTTTTATATTTTAAGAATTTTTTAACAGTAAAAAAATCAATATAATAAGAAATATGCTATTATATTATTTAAATAATATTAATATAAAGGATTAAGATGAAAAGATATTTTCAATTTGCTATGATAGTTTTTGTATTCGTCATTTTTACTGGATGTGCTCCTAAAGCTCTTACAAATACTGAAAAAGAGAGTATAAAATCTTTAACTATACATTCTCCTACTATTGAAAAAGATGCTTTCTTTAAAGTAGATGGCAGTGGACAGTCAAATGTTCAAGACAGTGTTGGTATGGCAGGAGGAGGGCTAATCCCTTCTTTAATTGGTGCGTTAATTGACAGTAGTATAAAATCAAGTCAAAGAAGTAAATTTGAGGGAAAATATCCAGAACAGATTAAAAAAATAAATAGTGTTGATATAAATAATATAGAGAAAGAGGTTGAGACAAGAATTCTTAACTCTTTAAAAGAAGATAATTTCTTTTCTTTACGTTTATCAGAAGATGCAACTAATTATTTTGATTGTAAGATCATATCTTATGGATTAACGCGTTCTATAATTGAGAGTAAAACAGATTATTTAGAAGCGAATTTAAATTTAGAAGTATTTTTTATAAATGAAAATGGAGAAAAAGTTTTTAGCCAATATATAAATACAAAATCAAGTGAAATGTATTCTGTTGATGAATTAGCAAAAAATGATAAACTTGTAACAATGTTATACACACAAGCATTTGATAATTTTGGTTATAAATTCTCAGAATTTTTAGATTTAAAACTAGGACGTATTCAATAATTATTATAAATAAAAAAGGGAGTAAAGTTACTTCCTTTTTTCTGAACCTTAATCTCCTCTACCTAACATTTCTGTTGCTTCGGTGATAATTAAAAAACCTTCAGGATCAGTTTCTTTAACTATTTGGCGTAGTTTTTGCAGTTTCCCCACTTTTACTACTAGTAAAATCATCTTTTTATCTTGACCATGAAATAAACCATCCCCTTTTAGAATAGTTCCTTCTGGGCCTAGTTCTTCTCTTATCTTTTCTTTTAATATTTCTGTTTTTTGAGTAACTAAATAGACAACTTTTTTGTTTAAAGTACCTGTTAACATAATATCAATTACTTTTGTCGAAATATAGATACTTATGATACTCCATAATACTTTTGCTGTATCATTAAGTATAAATAGAGCAGATAAAATAATTAATGTATCAATTATCAAAATAACTTGCCCTGGTTTTATCTCTGTTTTTGAGGCAATAATTCTTGCAATAATAGTTGAACCACCAGCACTCGAATTCCCTTTAATTACTAAAGCTAAACCAATACCAACAAAAATACCACCAAATATTGCACTTAGCGTTGTATCAATAATAAAAGGTTTGAGTTCTAGTATTTGTACGAAGAAATCAATAAGTACTGAGATAAGAACTATCGTTATAATAGTTCTTATTGCAAACATTTTTCCTAGATATTTAATACCAATAATTATAAGTGGTAGATTTACTATTGCTATTAGTGAACCAATAGTAAGTGGTGTAATATAATGTAATAATAAAGCAAGTCCTGCTGTACCACCAGTAATTAGCTGGTTAGGTAGAAAAAAACCAACTACTGCTAAAGCTAAAATAAATGAGCCTGATATGATAAAACTATAGTTTTTAAGTTCATTTTTTGTAAATAAATTATTCATATAAATCCTATTTAAATTTTAAATGGATTTTAGCGATTTTTATGTAACAAACAAATAACTTATAAATATAATTGATGAAATGTCTCAAAAGTGACAAAATATTATCCAATTCTTAAAAATAAATAAATAATTAACTTTAGTTGTTATATACTTGACAAATTTTTATTTTTGGGAGAATTATGAATAATTTAAAGATTACAACAAAATTGCAGATATTATTGTTATTACCAGTTTTGGGACTGTTATTTTTGTCTTCGATTGTTACTTATGAAAGATATACAAGTTTTCAAAGATATGACAAATTAAATCAAATTGTCTCACTATCTACGAAAATTACCTCATTAGTTCATGAAGTGCAAAAAGAAAGAGGTATGACAGCGGGATTTATAGGAAGTAAGGGTGTTAAATTTAAAGATAAGCTTCCAACTCAACGAGAGTTAACAAATAAAAGAAAAAAAGAATTTGAAATAAAACTAATGAATATAGATTTATCATGGTACGGAGATGAATTTAATACTCTAATTAAAGATGCATTAAATAGATTATCAAATATAGAAGAAAAAAGAACTCAAATTTCTTCTTTGAGTATTGGCGGAAAAGAAGCTATTGGGTATTTTACAAATATGAATGCTAGCTTTTTAGAAATTGTTAGAAATACATCAAGTTTCTCTCCAAATAATGATATGACACAACAGCTGACATCTTATACAAACTTTTTACTTGCAAAAGAGAGAGCTGGTGTAGAAAGAGCAGTTGGTGCTGTAACTTTTGCAGCAGATAAGTTCCTTTCTGGAATGAAATTAAAGTTTAATAGACTTATTTCAGAACAAAATGCCTATATATACTCATTTGAAAAACTTACAAATAAGGAAACATTTGAATTTTATAAAAAAACTCTTCAAGGAAAAGCAGTTGAAGAAGTAATTAGAATGAGAAATATTGCCTTAAATGCAAAAGATGAAAATGGTTTTGGAGTAGATAGTTATTATTGGTTTCAAACAATTACTGAAAAAATTAATCTTCTAAAGAAAATTGATGATCATCTTGCCAATGGTTTAATCAAAAAAGCTGATGAAATTGCGAAAGAATCAGAAATAGAAATGATTTTTTATATTGTTCTTTGTTTTATTGTATTGATAGCATCTTTAATATTAGGACAAATAATAACAAAAAATATAATAGAAGGTATTAGAGCTTTATCAAAAGGAATTGATGATTTCTTTAAATTTTTAAATAAAGAGAGTGAAAATGTAAAGTTACTTGCTGAAGATAGAAAAGATGCTATTGGAACTGTCTCTTATACACATCTGACGCTGCCGACGAAGAGGATAGTGTAGATCT
>CAJXPH010000164.1 GCA_913057765.1 uncultured Campylobacteraceae bacterium | reverse complement strand
ATCTACACTATCCTCTTCGTCGGCAGCGTCAGATGTGTATAAGAGACAGTTATTATGGTTGCATCAATTCTTTCTGCAACGTATTTTTTAGCAGTAAATTCTAGATTTCAATTTTTACCAGATTTTGATTCCACGCAAGTGTATATTAACGGTTCAGTAGGTGTGGGAAAAAAGATTGAACAAACTGAAGAATTAGTTGCAAGAATAGAACAAAAAATATTAAAAGAATATGACTTTGAAAATAATCTAGACTCAGTATCTTCTGTAATAGGGATGAGACTTGATGGTAAAAATATACCGCAGAGTGAAGAGTTCTATTTTCATATATTTGTAAATCTTTATGAAAGAGCTCCTCAAAATGCTTTTGATAAATATATAAATCCTTATTTGTCTCCTAAATATGATGATACAAATATGAAAAGAGAGAAGTCAGCCCAAGATATTGAAGCTGAATTAAAAGAGCTTTTAAAACCTCTAATTGAAAGTAAAAAATATGAAGAGTTTAAGGTTTTTGTTCCCGGTGCAGGGATTGTTAAAAATGATATAGAACTTGCAATTAGTGGAAACAATGAAAAAATCTCAAATGCTGTAACTATAATAAAAGATAAATTATCATCTATTAAGGGTGTTTCAAATATTGCAGATGATATTTTAGAAGGAAATGTTGAACTTAAATTTAAAGTAAACCCTTATGGACAAAGACTTGGATTTACTGAGAGTTATATTGTTTCAAATATTAGACCTTTATATTTTAAAGGTACATATTCTAAAATGTTTGATGATGATGGAATTGTTGAAGTTGTTTTCCAAAGTAAAAATAAAGATACTCTTAGTTCATTGGATTCTTTTGAAATATTAGTACCAGGGAGTAATCAAAAAGTGCTTTTAACGGATGTTGTTAGTATTATTGAACAAAAAGCTTTATCTCAGATATTTAAAGAAAACAATAAACGAATTGTATCAATTACTGCAAGTTCTGATGGCGTAACGTCTTCTGAAATCTTTGAACAATTAAATCCAACATTAGAAGAGCTTGGAAAAGAAGTATTAATAGAAGTAAAAGGGGAACAAGAAGAGAATCAAAAAGTTCAAAGAGAGATGGGAGAAGCTGCTTTATTAGCTATTATTCTTATCTTCATTGCTTTAATTTGGATGTTTGATTCCGTTGTAAAATCTTTAATTATTCTATCAACTGTACCTTTATCAATCTTAGGTGTTTTAGTAGGACATTTAGTTATAGGAATTAATATAACAATGCCAAGTCTCATTGGTATAGTTGGACTTGCTGGAGTTATTGTAAATGATGGGATTATCATGATGGATTTTATTAAAAAAGGTAAAACTCTTTTAGAACTTGAAGAATATGCGTTAATGAGATTAAGACCTATTTTACTGACATCCGCTACAACAATACTAGGACTTTCAACTTTAATGTTCTTTGCTTCTGGACAAGCGTTGATATTACAACCTATGGCCATTTCTTTGGGGTTTGGAATACTTTGGGCAACAATTTTAAATCTTTATTATGTACCTATGGTTTATAGACTTATATATTTAAGGAAAGCAGAAAGATAATGCAAAATAGATATGCAGCAGATATAGGCGACTTTGGAAAGTTTCAACTGCTGCGATACTTATTTAATGATACAGATTATAAGTTAAAACAAATATGGTACATGTATCCAGATGAAAATCATAATAATGATGGAAAATATATTAACTATTTTGAAAAAATCAAAGATCTTGACCCTTTTTTAGAAAAGTCATTTAAAAATATAATAAATACAAAAAGAGATGTAAAAGCTTTAGAAAATGCAAAACTTCTTCAAAATTGTGAATATTTTTCAGAATATGTAAATATAGATGGGAAAGATAACTTAGAATATAGAAAAAATTGGTTTAACAAAGCCATATCTTTCTCACAAGGTGCTGATTTCATCTTTGTTGACCCAGACAATGGTATTGCAACAAAAGTGCTTAAAGATGAAGAGTGTAAAGATATAGAAGTTTTAAATTTTGAGTTTTTTAATAAAAAAATAAAAAGTGGAAAATATATTTTTATTGATGAAATAGAGTTTTTATATGATATTGGAAAATGCGTGCTTGTATATCATCATTTAAATAGAAGTATGGCTCATGATAAACAAATTCTAATTATTAAAAAAGAGCTTAAAAAGAGTTTTTCCTTTGTCCTTGCAATAAAACATAAACCATATTCTCCGAGAGTTTATTTTTTTATATTTAAAGAAGAGAGTATTAACTCCTTCCTTTTTAATAGACTAACACAGTTTGAAAAAAAGTTTAATCTTCATTGGCAGCTTTTTTTATAATAGATTCAATCATGTTTGTAAATACGAAATGGTGTAAAGGAATTAAGCTATACCAATATAATCTACCAAAAACTCCTTTGGGATAAAAGTAAGCAGATTGAATTAATTTATTATCTTGTATTTTAAATTCCAACCATGCATTCCCTGGTATTTTCATTTGTGCATATAAAAGAAGTCTTTCATTTTGTTTTATGTCAACAACTTTCCAGAAATCTAAAGAGTCCCCAATTCTTAGTTCTTCTGAACTTCTTCTTCCACGTTTTAGTCCTACTCCACCAATTAGTTTGTCAACTATTCCTCTTAATTTCCATAAGAAATCATAGTCGAACCAGCCATTTTCTCCACCAATAGATAAAAAACTATTATATACATGTTCTTTTGACAAATGTGATATATCTTTTTCTTTTCTATCTACAAATATTGCATCTGCAATTTCTTTTTTATGGTCTCTATCCCAAATTTTACCGCTATTATCTGTCCATCTACTGATTACTTGATCATTTTTTATTTCATTAACGGCAATTTTAATTGATTCTTCAAATGAGACAGGATCTATTTTGGGAAAGTATTTTTTCGCATTGTCATTTTGTACAATTACTTCAGACTTTAGTCCAGCAATTAGTGCTTTTGCAACTGTAAAAGGAACAGGAGTAAAAAGATTTAACCAGTACGAAGATATATTTATAGATAAAAAAGGCAAAGGAATCAGGATTCTTTTTAATCCAAGAGCTTTCCCTGTTTGTATCATCATATCTTTATATGTTAATTGTTCACATCCTATATCAATTATTAAATTTTCTTTTTCTTCTAAATATAAAGATTTTTCTAAATATTTTAATACATCACTTACTGCAATAGGCTGAGCTTTTGTATATACCCATTTAGGGGTGGTCATAATTGGAAGTTTCTCAGTTAGGTTTCTAATAATTTCAAAACTAGTACTCCCTGAACCAATAATAACACCAGCACGTATCCACACTGTTTGTACATTATTATCTGAACTTAAGACTTCTCCCGTTTCAAGCCTACTTAAAAGGTGTTCACTTGTATCTGCATTTTTTACTCCTAGACCACCTAAATATACAATTCTTTTGACCTTGCATTCTTTTGCAATATCTAAAAAGTTTTGAGCAGAGATTCTATCTAAATCTTTATAGTTTTTATTGTTTAATGAGTGTATTAAATAGTAGGCTATATCTACATCTTTTAAGGCATTCTTGAGTTTTTCTTTATCAAAAGTATCCCCTTCAAAAACTTCAATTTCTTCTGGAATATTTTTAGAAAGGGCTTTTTTATTTCTAACATAAAGTTTTAATTGGATGTCTTTATTTTTTAAAAGTTTTTGTTTAAGTCTTCTTCCTATATATCCTGTAGAACCTGTAAGTAAAACTTTCATTATGCATCCTTCTTAAGTATGCTATTTTATTATTGCTTTTTATTTAGTAAAACTATCCCTCTAACTTTTTTTAGTAAGGTTTTATCTGGATTAATATTATTTAACTCTAATCCTGGTTCAAGTGTTGTTATCACAGTTTTACCTATTATATTTCTTCCACTTTCTCCAAAGAAACTTTTTGTTCTAACTCCCCAAACATTATGCATTACAAGTGGTTCATTCTTTTCACTTCCTACATAAAGCATAATATGGCCTCTTAAGTACACTAGTGTCAAAAAAGGTTCTGCATTTTTAAGTATAAACTCTTTTTTTTCTTTGTCAGAGAATTTTGAAAGGTCAATATATTTATGAAGTTCTGTTTGACTTTTAGAATTTCTTTTTAAATAGATAGCAAAAGGTGTAAAGAAATCTTGAGTAAAACTTGAACAATCTCTGTGATTATTAATTCCACCCCATCCATAAGGTTCACCAATAAACTCTTTTGATATAAGTTCTATATTTTTTGAATCAAACTTAATAGGTAGTTTTCTAATTTTATAATCAGATATATTTACTTTTTTAAATCCATTAGCACTTGCAACTAAATATTTATCATCTTTTTTTGTAAAGAAGGTTCCCACTTTTAAATCTTCTAAAGAAGTTTTATCAAATATTTCAAAACCTTCTTTTATTATTACATATAATTCGTCACTTATAAATTCTTCTTCTAGGGTTTGATCTATCAAAAGAAGATTATCAAGTCTAATCCATCCTAAAACATAATGAGACTCAACAAAAGCCCAAGCCTTGTCTTTAGAATAGTGTGAAATAAGAACAGGTGTATTTATTTTTACTCTTGAGTTCTGGTTATAATCAAAAGGAAATCCTTCTCCTGCTTTTGAAGGATTATAAAACATTCTACTACTAGTTGGGAAAACTCTAAAATCACTATTTTTAGTCAAAATTGCTTTTTGTTGAATTTGATTATAGTTTTCAAAATTTGAGTTAATTATTTGTTTTTCAAACCAATCTTTTGAAGCTAATAAATGATTTTCTAAATAGATTTCTTTTTTCGAATATACATTCCCCCATGTAGCTTCTTCTTTTGTGAAAGAAAGTTTGTCTAAATGCCAAACAGAGAAATAGTTTGATATAAATTCTTTTGTTAATTCTTCTTGGTTAAGATTACGACTTTTAAGGTCTTTTGTATAAGAAGTAGGGTTTTGAGAATATTTCTTTATATCTAATACATCTACGTTTTTGTATGAACATGCAGTAAAAAAAAGGATGAAAGAATATAACAGTATATGTTTAATAGGAATATAAATGTTTGACATTAAAATACAACCTCTAGCTTTTATTAGAGATTGTATCATTTTAAAAATAGTTATTTGTTAAAAATTGAATTTGCTTTTTAGTTTGAAGAAGTAAATGACAGTTTTATATTGAATAAAAATAAATGGAATCATAAGTATGAAGTAAAAAATTGAATATTTTGTCAATACTTCATTATATGTTAGCCCAAAATTGATAAAGAACATTCCAAATACCATAAAAGCTACACCTGGACAGATTAGTGCAAAAGATACTGATGATCTTGCATTTTCATCTTCTATATATTTTTCAAAGTATCCATTTGTTTTCATTACTTTATATCCTAAGATACCAAAAATAATTTGAATAGACAAAATAACTGAGGTAAGTGTAAATAGTGATGATTTACTTAAACTTGAATCAAAGTTATGGTCTAATCCAAAAGAAACTCTAACCATCATAATTCCAAGGAGTGTTAAAATTGGAATTATAATCCAAAGTGAAGGTGACGCTTCTAATGCAACTCCTTGTTCAAACATATTTTTAAATCCCATAGTAATTTTAATTATTAATAGAAGCATTGCAAAAGAACCAAAGAATAGGGCTCCAAATATTCCAATTGCATTAATAGTTAGATTATGACTCATAGCTCCTGGTGCTGCAAAACCAACAGAAACCATTGATAATGCAAAGATTGAAATCATTTGAGAAAGGTTATTGTTTTTTGTAAAGTCAAAATCACCAGTAGTTAATAGTCTAGAAAAATAATCGAAAGTTATTTTAAGTGCATAGTATCCTGCAATTAAAAATCCTAAAAGTGCAAAGGGAAACAGATATTCAACTATATTCCAAAGATTTGGAACAAAAACTGCACCTAATACAAAACATACATTAATAGTCATTGCATAGGTAAGAGGGATAGTCATAAGTGTAATTTCTGCATTTGAATTTACAAGTGTTTTATATGCATCTGTTTTTTTATACATGTTAAATTGTTTTGTATTCCAAATAAGTAGTTTAAAATGAAAGAAGGCAAAAGTAATGATGAAAATTAATGAAAAAGCAATAACTATAGAAAGCCAAGTTCCTTTTATAAGTTCAGGAAATATATAATCAAAAGTTGCCATAGGTGTTCCTTTATGAGGGACGAGGAACATTAAGTACATGAAGAATGAGACAGAAAGTCCACCAGCTCCTAAAGAAGCAAGAAAACACATAGGATTAAATTTTTCTCTTAGTATCATGTTTATCCTTTGATAAGTTTATTTTAATTGCAATCATAC
>CAJXPH010000163.1 GCA_913057765.1 uncultured Campylobacteraceae bacterium | reverse complement strand
GTCGGCAGCGTCAGATGTGTATAAGAGACAGAATTTAAATAGGAAAATATATGGAAATCATAGAATCAAGTAATGCACCTGCTGCAATTGGACCTTACTCTCAAGCTGTAAAAGCAAATGGATTAATTTATACTTCTGGACAAATACCTTTAACTCCTTCTGGAGAATTAGTAGAAAGAGATATAAAAAAACAAACAAGACAAGTTTTAGAAAACTTAAAAAACTTACTTACCGATGCACAAAGTTCTATGGATAGAGTTATAAAAGTTACTATTTTTTTAGAAAATATGGATGACTTTGGCGTAGTAAATGTTTTATATGCAGAAGCTTTCGGAGATCATAAACCAGTACGTAGTACAGTTGCAGTTAGAACTTTACCTAAAAATGTTCTCGTAGAAATGGATGCTATCGCGTTACCATATGATTATTGCTAGGATTTTTTGGCTTAAAGAAAGTTTAAACTAACTTTAGCTAATATTTCGTCCCGTTAAAAGAAAAAGTTAATAAATAGATTGATAAATTAGAGGAATGAAATATGTACGCAATTATTAAGTGTGGTGGTAAACAGTATAAAGTAACTGAGGGTGATATCTTAGACATTGATTATACTGGTAAAGCTGCTAAAGAAACTCTTGAACTTACAGATGTTTTAGCTATACATGATGGTGAGCTAAAAACTGGTGATGCTGTTTCTGCTGCTAAAGTAGAAGCTGAAGTTGTTTTAGATGGAACTGGTGTAAATAGAGCTAAAAAAGTTATCATTTACAAAAAAAGAAGAAGAAAAGATTCTAAATTAAAAAGAGGTTTCAGAGCAAGCTTCACTAAAATTAGAATTACTAAAATAGCAGCATAAGGAGCACGGAATGGCACATAAGAAAGGTCAAGGATCAACTCAGAATAATAGAGATTCAGCTGGTAGAAGATTAGGTGTTAAGAAATTTGGTGGTGAAGTAGTTAGAGCTGGTAATATTATTATCAGACAAAGAGGTACTAAAGTTCACGTTGGTAACAACGTAGGTATCGGAAAAGACCACACAATTTTTGCATTAATTGATGGTGTAGTTAAATTTGAAATAAAAGATAAAAATAGAAAAAAAGTATCAGTTTACGCTTCGTAAATTTTAATTTAATTAAATTTCTCAAAGGGTGTAGTGCTTTTGCCTACACCCTTTTTTTGTTTTAGGAGATAATAGTGTTTGTAGATAGTGTTAGTTTTACTGTATCGTCAGGAAAAGGTGGACAAGGTTGTGCTTCATTTAGAAGAGAAAAGTTTGTCGTTAAAGGTGGACCTGATGGTGGAGATGGTGGAAAAGGTGGAGATGTTTACTTTTTAGTAGATAACAATACTGATACATTATCATCACTTAAAGGCCGTTCAGTTGTAAAAGCTGACAATGGTAATCAAGGTGAAGGTCGAACTAAAACAGGAAAGTCTGCATCACCATTAATAATTGTTGTACCTCCAGGAACACAAGTTATTGATGATGAATCTGGAGAAGTTTTATTTGATTTATTAGTAGAAGGTCAAAAAGAATTATTCCTTGAAGGTGGAAAAGGTGGATTAGGAAATGTTCACTTTAAAAACTCAAGAAATCAAAGACCTACGTATTTTCAACCAGGACTTCCTGGACAAATACAAAAAATAAGATTAGAACTTAAACTTATTGCAGATGTTGGACTTGTTGGATACCCAAATGTAGGGAAATCTACGTTAATTTCGACAACATCAAACGCAGCACCAGAAATTGCTAATTATGAATTTACAACTTTAACTCCTAAACTTGGAGTTGTTGAAGTTGGAGATTATAACTCTTTTGTTATGGCAGATATCCCTGGAATTATTGATGGGGCAAGTGAAGGTAGAGGTTTAGGATTAGAGTTCTTAAGACATATTGAAAGAACTAAAACTCTTCTATTTATGATTGATATTGCAAATTATAGAACAACTATTGAACAATATAAAGTATTAAAAGAAGAAGTTAAAAAATTCTCTGAAGAACTAAGTGGAAGAAATTTTGCTATTGCATTAACAAAAACTGATGCATATTATGGTGAAGATATTGAAGCTGATATTAAATCATTCATAGAAGAAATTGGACTAGAAGTTACAGGTTCAAATGAATTTGGTTTTGACAAATCATTACCTTATTATGTTCAAGATTTAACATTCACTAGATTTGATGCGAGTAAACCATCTTTTGTTTTACCAATTTCTTCAGTAACTCATTTAAATACAAATTCAATTAGATTTGCATTATATGAATTAATAGGGCAAACGAAAAAATGAAACGATTAGTTATAAAAGTTGGAAGTGCTGTATTAAGAGAAGATAACCTTCTTGCAGTAGACAGACTTAATAACTTAGTTGATTTAATTGCAAAACTAAAATTAGAAAAAAATTTAGAAGTAATATTAGTATCTTCTGGTGCAGTTGCAGCAGGAAATACTAAACTTGATTTAGATAGAACGCAGATTTTGAATAGACAAGCATTAGCTGCAATTGGTCAACCCCTTTTAATGAAATATTATAAAAAAAGATTTGCAGACTTTGGATTAAGTTGTGCTCAAATGTTACTTGTTGAAGAAGATTTTGATTCAAGAAAAAGATCTGATAATGCTAAATCAGTAATGGAAATTCTTCTTGCAAATAATATCGTTCCTATATTAAATGAAAATGATGTTCTTGCAAATGAGGAATTACTTTTTGGTGATAATGATCAACTAGCTGCACACGCTGCATTTTTCTTTGATGCAGATATGTTAGCAATCTTATCTGATGTTGATGGTTTATATGATTTGAACCCTCATGAAAACCCTGATGCGAAGATGAGAAAAGTAGTCGAGTCTTTTGATGAATCAGAATTACAAATGAAACATTCTCCAAACTCAGAGTTTGCAACAGGTGGAATTGTAACAAAATTAAAAGCTGCCAACTTTTTACTTGAAAGAAATAAAATGATGTACTTATCATCAGGTTTTGATTTAACAAACGCATATGATTTTTTAGTTTATGGAAATCATAAAAGTGGTACGCTATTTAAAAAATAAAGGATTTATATGAGTAAAAAAATACTGTTTATGGGAACGCCAGATTATGCAACCAAAATATTTGAAGAGATTTTAAATAGTTCTTATGAAATAGTAGGTCTTTTTACTCAACCTGATAAGCCTTTTGGTCGAAAACAAGTTATTACTCCTCCTCATATTAAACAATTCTATTTAGATAATAATCTAAATTTCCCTATTTTTCAACCTGAAAAATTAAGAGGAAATGAGGATGCAAAAAAACAAATAGAAGATTTATCTCCTGATTTTATCATTGTTGCAGCATATGGACAAATATTACCTAAAGAGATTTTGGATATTGCTCCATGCATAAATCTTCATGCATCTTTACTTCCTAAATATAGAGGGGCTAGTCCTATTCAAGAGTCACTTTTAAATGATGATGAATTTACTGGTGTGACTTCTATGTTTATGGAAGAAGGACTTGATTCTGGGGATATTTTAGGATTACAGTATTTAAAAATTACTCCTCTTATGGAAGTAAGTGAAGCTTTTTCAAAATTATCAGATATTGCTGCAAAGTTAACTATTACAACTTTAGATAATTTTGAGAATATTAAACCTAAAAAACAAAATGATTCAGAAGTATCTTTTTGTAAAAAAATTAAAAAAGAACATGGTGAAGTAGATTTTACTTCCGCTAAAAATTTATATTTAAAATATAAAGCTTATTCTTATTGGCCTGGAGTATTTTTAAACTCAGGTTTAAAATTAAAAGAAATTAAACTACTTGATATATTTTCAGAAAATAATGAGGGTGAAATCCTTGATTTTGATAATGAAGGAGTAGTTATTGGATGTTTAAAAGGTACTATAAAAATAACATTTCTACAAGCACCTTCTAAAAAATCAGTGAATGCAATTGATTATATTAGAGGACAAAGGCTAGCTAGGGGAGAAATTTTAAAATAACCTGATATAATATACAAAAATTTATTATTAAGTGTGTGTATTATGATGGAAAATAATGATGATTTATGTCATATATATGATATAAGTTTATTTAATGTAAACGATCTTGATGTCCTTCTTCATGAAATACTTAAGCAAGCTAGAGAAATTCTAAATTCTGAAGCTGGAAGTATATATATAAATGAAGATGATGCTCTCTCTTTTAATGTTTTTCAAAATGATGCAATGTCTTACGAAAATATCTATAAACAATTTTATACACTAAAAGATTTAAAATTACCTCTTAGTGAGCAAGAAAAATATCTAGCAGTACAATCTTTTACAACAAAAAAAATTATAATAATCGATGATATCTACGAAGCTAAAGAGTACAATTTTCTTGGTGTAAAAGAGTTCGATAAAAAATTCTCTTATAGAACTAAATCTATTATAACTGCACCATTAATTCATCCTATAGATAATAGAACTTTAGGTGTGGTTCAACTTTTAAATAAAAAAGATGGTGAAGATGTAGTAGTTTATAACAAAAAAGATAAACAATTATTATCAATGATAAGTTCTTTTATTTCCCTTTCGATTGCTAATGCACAAGATAATATCGCAAAATTAAAAGAAATAAATAGTGAACTTGAAATAGCAAATGATAAGTTAAAAGCAAGAGTAGAAAAAGAGATTAATGAAAGTGAAAGAAAGTCTGCAATAATTTTTCATCAGTCTAAATTAGCTTCAATGGGAGAAATGATTGGAAACATTGCTCATCAATGGAGACAACCTCTAAGTGCAATAAGTACAATTTCAAGTGGTTTAAGTTTTAATATTGAACTAGGAAACTACAAAGAAGATGAAACAATAAAAGGTCTTCGTCAAGTTGTAGATACAACAAAACATTTATCTCAAACAATTGATGATTTTAGAGAATTTTATAGATTAGATAAATCAGAGAAGAATTTTGACCTGACTGCAAACATTTTAAGTAGTATTTCAATTACAGAGGCTGCCCTTTCTGAAAATCATATTCAACTTATTACAAATTTTGATGAAGACATTAGTATCTATGGTTATGATAATGAATTGAAGCAAGCAATTTTAAATATACTTCAAAATGCAAAAGATGCATTGTTAGATAACTTAACTATAACTGATGATAGATTTATATTTATTGATACTGAAATTGAAGATAATTTTGTAACTGTTAAAATAAAAGATAATGCATTTGGGATTCCTGTTGAAATAATTGATAATATTTTTCTTCAAAACTTTACTACTAAGGAAGAGGTTGGAGGTACAGGTGTGGGGTTGTATATGACAAAAGAAATAGTTGAAAAGCACATGGTTGGCTCACTTTTAGTCTCAAATGTAGAATATATTTATAAAAATATAAAATGTAAAGGTGCTGAGTTCATCTTAAAGTTTCAGGCTAAAAGATAATAAAAACCAGTTACACTAATTAATGAAATTAATACTCCTAATACTAATGCATTAATTGCAAGTCTTTCATCTAGCCCACCCTTAATTGCTAATACAACTGCCATAGTCATTGGAGGCATTGCTACTTCTAATATAGTAGTTTTACTCCAAGTATCATCTAAGTTATAAAAAACTTGAAATGCAATAAGAACAATGACAGGAACAATTAACATTTTTATTATGATTGCAGATGTAACTAATTTTAATTTATAGAATAAATTTTTCAATTCTAACTTCATTCCAATTGCAATCATTGCAATAGGAACTAATGTTGCTCCAATTGTTTCTGTTGTATTCATTATAAAAACTGGAACCTCAAAAGATTTTGCTAATACAGTAGCGAAGAACATAATAATTGGAGGAAAGAATAAAACACTTTTTGCAATACCCTTAAAGTTCACATGTTGACCACTTCCCCAATTTATAATAACCATACCAAGACTAACAAGAAGTAAAAAAGAACCAAATAAATCGTAGATTAGTGCATAAACTACATAGTCTTGCCCATAAAAACTATCAATATATGATAAACCTATAAATGAAGTATTCCCAAATGTTGCAATAATCATAAAAGTAGCAAGTGTTTTTTTATCTAACTTGAATAATTTACCTGCAAAATAAGAAAGAATTAGATTCCCTAATATAATAGTATTAAACATAAATATAAGTTCTAATGTTTCATATGTTAATTCAAGGGGATATATTTTTGCAAAAACAATTGCGGGAAGAGAGAAATATATTACAAACTCTACAAGTTCTTTTGAATTATCTTTAAAAAATATTTTGAATAAATATCCAAAAGCTAAATATAGTGCAATAGGTAATCTGTCTCTTATACACATCTGACGCTGCCGACGAAGAGGATAG
>CAJXPH010000162.1 GCA_913057765.1 uncultured Campylobacteraceae bacterium | reverse complement strand
TACGAGATCCTCTCTGGTCTCGTGGGCTCGGAGATGTGTATAAGAGACAGCTATCTATTCTATAATATGGTAGTACTAATTATTGTCTCTTTTATTTTTATATCTTTAATTATTTATTCAATTATCAAAAAAGATAATCAATTAAAAATTCTTACAAAAAAATATAAAATGGATTCAATAACTGATTCTATGACAAAGTTATATAATCGTATGTATTTTGATAAAATATTTGATAATATGCCTTTTATTTCTAATGCGAATAATTGGAAAACAGCTTTTGTTATGTTTGATATAGATTATTTCAAACAATATAATGATACTTATGGTCATGATATGGGTGATATAACTTTAAAAGCAGTTGCAAACAATTTAAAAACTTATTTTAATAAAGAGTATGAATATGTATTTAGACTAGGTGGAGAAGAATTTGGAGTTGTTTTGTTCGATGTTGATGAAAATATACTAGAAGAATGTCTTTTAGATGTTAATAAAAATATCGAGTCATTAAATATTGAGCATAAAAATAGTAGTATATCACCAGTAGTTACCATATCTATTGGTGCAGTGATATATGAACCTAATTCATATATATCATGTAATAAATTATATAAAATTGCAGATGAATGTTTATATAAGTCAAAAGAAAATGGTAGAAATCGATTTACAATACACAATGAAGGGGAATAATGACATTTTTATTTAATAAATACAGTCACTTTAATTTAGCTAATTTAGCAACTTTTTTTAATATTGCTGCAGGGGTATTTGCAATATATTATTTAACACATGATAGTTTTTTTGCAGCTGCACTTTTTGCATGGATTGCAGGAGCATTTGATATAGTAGATGGAAAAATTGCTAGAAAATATAATTTATCAACTGAGTTTGGTGTTCAATTAGACTCATTCGCTGATTTCTTATCTTTTGTTATTGTTCCTCTTATGTTTATATATTTTGCAATTATTGATGGAAAAGAGCTGATGCTTAATACTCCACTTATTGCATTTGCCTTTATTTATTATGTAATATCAGGATTAAGAAGACTTATTCAATTTAATATTGACTCAGAAGAGGGAGAAGTTTCTAAATACTTCACAGGTGTTCCAACACCTTTAGGAGCTATACTTTTATGGCTAGTGTATCTTGTATGGTTAACTGGTTTTATCAATGAGCATGTAGTTATTATTTTAACAATTGTAATAGGATTCTTACTTAATTCAAAACTAAAAATTCCTCATCCATAATATGAATAAAGTTACAACTATAGATTTAGGCTCTAATTCTTTTAGAGTCCTAATATACGATTGTCTAAACAATGAAATTATTAATGAATATAATGAAGTTGTTGGCATGGCTGATGGTTTAAATGAAACAAGTACAATATCAAAAGAAGCTCAGGAAAGAGTTATCAATGCAATTAATCAGTCATCAATCCAATTAAATTATGAACCCTCAGAAGCTATTTGTGTAACAACAGCAGCAATGAGAATAGCAACAAATAATAGTGAAGTATTAAAAACCTTCGAAAAAAGAACAGGTGCAAAATTTAATATAATAGATGGAAAAGAAGAAGCTAGACTTACTTTATTAGCTGTTAAATATGCCCTAAAAAGAGAAAAAATTAACTCATCTAAATTTGTTTTACTTGATATTGGTGGAGGTTCAACCGAAATAATAGTAAATGATGGTGATTCATATACTTCCCATAGTTTTAATTTTGGAATTGTAACATTAACTCAAAAATACCTTGAATATGAAGATTTAATGGAAGAATTAAATTCACATAAAGTTGATATAAAAGCTTTTATTGATGAGTCAAAAATAGAATTAGATGACTATACTTTTGTTGCAACAGCAGGAACGCCTACTACTATAGCTGCAATAAAACTAGGACAAGATTTTTTTCATTATGATAAAAATTTAGTAAATGGAACAGTTTTAAACTTAAATGATTTGAATGAATCTTTAGATATTTTTAGAAATTCTTCACAAGATATAATTACAAAACTAGTTGGTAGTGGTAGAGTTGAGTTTATTGAAATAGGAATATATATTTATAGAGCAATTTTTGAAGTTTTAGGAAAAAATGAATCTATTGTTTTAGATGATGGATTAAGAGAAGGTGTAGCTATAAATCATTGTATTTTAGGATAATACTAAGATAATAACCTTACACTTTGCTCTTGCACAATATTAGCTTGTGAAGCAGCTAAATAACCAACATTTGCTTGTATATTAGCTTTCGAAAAATCATTTACTTCATTTCCAAAATTAATTGTTTTATTAGCTCTATTTTGATTAGAAAGATCAACTTGTTCTTGAATTGAAACTCTTGCACTTGATTCTAGTTTATTTCCTAAGTCTGTAAATTGATCTGTTAAATTCTGAATCTGATTAATACTACTTTCAACTTTGTTTATAGTTTCATCTAATGCATCTGTATTATTGAAATCTGTTGTACTAACTACTTGTGCTAATTGTGAAGCAACATCAGGTGTATTTGGTTTATCTATTGAAAAATATGCTTCTTTTGTAGAGATATTTACAGATAAATTTTCTTCATAATCATCAATTGCAATTAGATTTTCATTTTTATATTTTGTTTGAAAAGCTTCTTCTCTAAATTTTAAAAGTTCAAGGTTTATATCATTTTTATGACTATTTTTATCATAATCAGTATTGTCATTACTTTTAATATCAGTAAGTTTTTCTTGTATGTTTTGAAGGAATTCTTGTTGTTTTTCTAAACCATTTTGAGCTGTTCTAGAAATTCCAATCCCCTCATTAAAGGCTTGTAGAGACTCTGAGAGTTCATCTCTTTTTTTATTGTACTCATTTATTGATAGTTTTAGAAACGGATCGTTATTATCGATTTGTTCAGTACTATTAGCTCTATCAATATGTTGTTGAGGAACACTATTTAAGGAAGATATATTGTTGTTAATACTATTTACATCCATAAAAAACTCCTTTTGTTCTACTCTTGTATACCTATTTTACTATAACAAATATAAATTGTAACTAAAGCTAAATATTTAAATAACTTATCTTAAACGGCTATTAATAATAACTTTTGTAAAATATCTGACTAATTTACGATAGGGAGAGACAATGAGAATAACTGGCGCAAAAATGGTTACGGAATCATTAAAAGAAGAAGGGGTAGAAGTAGTATTCGGATATCCTGGGGGCGCTATTATGAATGTCTATGATGAGATTTATAAACAAAGCTTTTTTCAACATATTTTAACTAGGCATGAGCAAGCTGCAATACACGCAGCAGAAGGCTATGCAAAATCTACTGGGAAAGTAGGAGTTGCGATTGTAACAAGTGGACCTGGATTTACTAATGCTGTTACGGGATTAGCAGATGCATATATGGATTCAATTCCATTAGTTGTTATTTCAGGACAAGTTCCAACGACGATTATTGGTACTGATGGATTTCAAGAAATTGATGCCGTTGGTATTTCAAGACCTTGTACAAAACATAATTATTTAGTTAATAAAATTGAAGATTTACCAAAAATTATAAAAGAGGCATTTCACATTGCAGCAACTGGAAGACCAGGACCTGTTCATGTAGATATACCAAAAGATATCACAGCAGAACTTGCTAATTTTGAATATCCAACAGAGGTTAATATTCCAACTTATAAACCAACTGTTAAATATAATAAAAGACAACTAAAGAAAGCTATGGAAGAGATTTCTAAAGCTAAAAAACCTTTATTATACGTTGGTGGTGGAGCAATTTTAGCAAATTGTGCATATGAGATTAGAGAATTAGCAAAAAAGCTAAACATTCCTGTTGTTGAAACTTTAATGGCAAGAGGTGTAATGGGACATAACAATGATCTTTTAATTGGTATGTTAGGTATGCATGGTGAATTTGCAGCAAATATGGCTGCACATGATACTGATTTACTTATCTCACTTGGTGCTAGATTTGATGATAGAGTTACTGGAAGACTAGATGAGTTTGCAAAAAAAGCAAGAGTTATACATGTTGATATTGATCCTGCATCTATTTCTAAACTTGTAGATGCTCATTTTCCAATTGTTGGAGATTTAAAAGTTACTGTGCAAGGTATGATTGATTCTTCAAATGATATGGAATTTAATGATTTTTCGAATTGGGTAGCATTACTTAGAGATTATAGAAAAAAAGAACCATTAAGATATAACGATTCTGATACAGTAATTAAACCTCAGTGGCCAATTGAGAGAGTTGGACAATTATTAGGTGAAAATGCAATTATTTCAACTGATGTTGGACAACATCAAATGTGGACAGCACAGTTTTATCCTTTTTCATTTCCAAGACAGTTTAATACTTCAGGTGGATTAGGAACTATGGGATTTGGTCTTCCTGCTGCAATGGGTGTAGCTCGTGGAAATAAGGATAAAGTTTCTATTAACTTTACTGGTGATGGCTCAATTTTAATGAACATTCAAGAGTTAATGACTTGTGTTGAATACAACTTACCCGTAATTAATATTATTTTAAATAATAATTATTTAGGAATGGTAAGACAATGGCAAACACTATTCTATGAAAATAGAATTTCAGAAACTGACCTTTCTGTACAACCTGATTTTAAAATGTTAGTTGAAGCATTTGGTGGGTTAGGTTATAGAGTTACAAATAAAGAGGAGTTTGATGCAGCATTAAATGATGCTGTTGAAAAGAAAAAACCAGCAATGATTGAAGTTATAGTAGCACGGGACGAAATTGTATTACCGATGGTTCCCAATGGACATGCCTTAAATGAAATGACACTTTTAGGAGATAGCAATGAATAATTTTAATCACTATTATGATTCAGTAACTGCAAGAAGAGTTGTTTCAGTAGTTGTTATTAATGAACACAATGTTCTTTCACGAATTGTTGGATTATTTTCAGCACGTGGATATAATATTGATTCTTTAACAGTTGCTCCTATTTCAAATACAGAGTATTCAAGAATGACAATTGTTACAACTGGGGATAAAAGAGTTATTGACCAGATTGTAAAACAGTTAAATAAACTTATTCCTGTATTAAGAGTAAATGAACATTTAAATGTAATAGAAAAAGAGACAGTATTAATTAAAATACCTATTGATCAGCCTCTAAGTGATATTGAAGTTATTGCAAGAGCTTATAATGGTCATATTCAGAACGTTACAGAAGATGCTATTGTAATCTCTGCAACTGATGAGCCTCATAGAATTGCAAACTTCACAAATATTATGAATAAATTTAAACCACTTGAAGTAGTTAAAAGTGGTGTTGTAGCAATGGAAAGATAGAAATCGAAAGATTTCCTATCTTTTCATGATTTTAAGGATAAAACTTGACATTAATTGAAATTGCAAAATCTTTAGAAATAGATTGTGAAAAGAATATAGAGATTTCAGGATTAAATACACTTCTTGATTCTACTAACTGTGAACTTACTTTTTTAGAAAATAAAAAATATGTAAAAGATTTAGAAAATACAAAAGCAGCCGCGGTATTAGTAAAAGAGGAATTTGTAAATAAAGTTCCTAAAGGTACTATCGCTTTAGTTTGTGATGAACCATATTTAAAATTGGCATACGCTTCAAAATTGTTTGCTCCAAATGTTGTTGAAACAGAAGGTGCAAATTGTATTATTGGAGAAAACTGTACGATCATGCCTAATGTATATTTAGGTAAAGATTCAATTATAGGTTCAAACTCTACTATTATGGCTGGTGCTTTTATTGGTGATAATGTAAAAATTGGAAATAATACTATTATCTATCCAAATGTTTCAGTTTACCGAGATTGTGAAATTGGAAGTGATTGTATTATTCATGCGGGAACTGTTATTGGTAGTGATGGTTTTGGATTTGCAAATACAAAATTAGGTAAATATATAAAAATTTATCAAAATGGTAATGTCGTTATTGGAGATGATGTTGAAATTGGTTCTAATACAGCTATTGATAGAGCAGTATTTAAATCAACTGTAATTTCTTCTGGTGTTAGACTTGATAACTTAGTTCATATTGGACATAATTGTAAGTTAGGACCTGGTTGCATTTTAACAGGACAAGTAGGGCTATCAGGTTCTACAATTTTAAATGAATATGTAATTATGGGTGGACAAAGTGGAACTGCTGGGCATCTTGAAGTTGCTCCTTTTACAACTATTGCTGCACGTGGCGGTGTTACAAAGACAATTGATGAACCAAAAAAACAATGGGCAGGATTTCCTCTGTTTGAGCATAGACAATGGCTTAGACTTCAAGGAAGAATTGCAAAACTATTAAACTGTCTCTTATACACATCTCCGAGCCCACGAGACCAGAGAGGATCTCGT
>CAJXPH010000161.1 GCA_913057765.1 uncultured Campylobacteraceae bacterium | reverse complement strand
ACGAGATCCTCTCTGGTCTCGTGGGCTCGGAGATGTGTATAAGAGACAGCTACAGTAAAATATTTTATTCTTTGGTTGTGGCCCAACAAGAAATTGGGCTAAACTCTAAAGACGGACTTTATGGGGATTTAAGAAATAAAGTACATCAAGTTCAAGATTATGCAAAAAAAGCCAATGACTCTAAGCTACTTTCTGTCATATATGATTTAAGAAAACAAGAGAAAGACTTTATGCTTAGATTAGATAAAAAGTATTTAAATAAATTT
This sequence comes from uncultured Campylobacteraceae bacterium, assembly GCA_913057765.1. Taxonomy (GTDB): domain Bacteria; phylum Campylobacterota; class Campylobacteria; order Campylobacterales; family Arcobacteraceae; genus Halarcobacter. The sequence continues at coordinate 6,090 of CAJXPH010000161.1, read as the reverse complement.
AATACAAAACTCGATAAATTGAATTCTAATAAAACCTATTCAAATATGTCAAATTTACTAACTTCATATAAAACAAGTTTTAATAAACTCGTTTTACTTGAAGAAAAAAAAGGTTTTAACAGTAAATCTGGATTATTAGGAGAGATGAGAAAGGTTATACATAAATCTGAAGATATATTAAAGAATCTAACAAAAACTATAGAAGATGAAATAGAAAACAAAACTTCAGAAGTAAAGATATTTGCAGTTTCGTTTACCATTATAATTGCAATACTTGTAGTTTTAGCTCTATTATATATAAGCAGAAATATTGCATTATCATTAGGAGATTTTGAAAAAGGATTAATCCAATTCTTTTCATTTATAAATAATGAAACAAAAGAAGTTAGTTTACTTAACGACAAAAACTCTGATGAAATTGGTAATATGGCAAAAATAATCAATACCAGTATCAAAAATACAAAAGAGACTATAGAAAAAGATAAAGCATTAATAGACGATGCTACATTTGTTGCAAATAAAATTAAAGTGGGACATTTATCAAATAGAATTACAAAAGAAACAAATAACATAGAATTAAATGAATTAAAAAATGTTATTAATCAGATGCTGGAAAATCTCAATAGTAATACAAATAATATTTTGACAGTATTATCTAGCTATGCAAATTATGACTATAGACCAAAAGTTAATACTCAAAACATAGAAGGTTCAGTATTAAAATTATGTGATGACGTTAATTCGTTAGGAAATTCAACTACACAAATGTTAGTAAATAATAAAAGTATTGGATTAGAACTTCAAGATAGTTCAAACACATTAGTAACAAATGTTGATGAATTAAATACAAGTGCTAATTCAACCGCTGCATCATTAGAAGAAACTGCAGCTGCATTAGAAGAAATCACAGCTACAGTAATTAGAAATAATGAAAGCATTAACCAAATGTCTGAATATGCACAAGAAGTAACAAAGTCAGCTAATAAGGGTCAAGAGTTAGCAAATAGTACAACAAGTGCCATGGATGAGTTAAGTGAGCAAGTTAGCGCCATCTCAGAATCGATAGTATTAATTGATCAAATTGCTTTTCAAACAAATATCCTATCTCTTAATGCCGCTGTTGAAGCAGCAACTGCAGGTGAAGCAGGAAAAGGTTTTGCTGTTGTTGCACAAGAAGTAAGAAATCTTGCTGGACGTTCAGCAGAAGTTGCAAAAGAGATTAAAAATTTAGTTGAAAATGCAAATCAAAAAGCTAATGATGGAAAAGATATTGCAAACAACATGATTAGCGGTTATTCAAAACTAAATGAAAATATTCAAAATACAATAGATATCATTGGAAATGTTTCCACTGCCTCGAAAGAACAACAAGGTGGAATAGAACAGATTAATGATACGGTTAATCAATTAGACCAACAAACTCAACAAATTGCTATGATTTCATCTGCTACACAAAATATAGCCGAACAAACTAATAATATCGCTATAGACATAGTACAACAAGCAGATGAAAAAGAATTTGATGGAAAGAATAATATAAAGTCTAAAACAAACCATTTATCAACAAATACTTCAAATTCTAATATTGATAAACAAAAAGAACCTGAAAGAAAAAAAGTTGAAGTAAAAAAAGAAGAGAAACAAATCTCTTCAAATCGACCTCTTGAAATAAAAGATAATTCTAATGATTCTGATGATTGGGAAAGTTTTTAATTAGAATAGATGAACTTTGATTACTTAAAAGAATCAAAGTTTTGTCTTAGTGCCTCATATGCAATTACCGATACAGAGTTTGCAATATTAAGACTTCTTGCCTCGTTTGTCATAGGGATAGTTACACATCCTTTTTCATTCTTAGCTAATAAGTCTTCAGGAAGTCCAGCATCTTCTCTACCAAAGTATAAAAAGTCCCCTACTTCATATTTCGCATCAAAATATACTTGCTCTGTTTTTGTTGTAGCAAAAAAGTGTCTATTGGAAAAAGGATTTTTTGACCAAAAGTCTTCAATATTTTCATATTCTCTAACATCTAACTCAAACCAATAATCAAGTCCTGCTCGTCTTACTTCTTTTTCTGTTATTTCTCCAAAACCATATGGTTTAATAAGATGAAGTGTACAGTCCATTGCAAAAGCTAATCGTCCAATTGTTCCCACATTTCCAGGGATTCTAGGTTCTAATAAAACTATATTAAACATATTATAAAATCACTGTTTTATTATCATAAACAAATACTTTATCATCTAAAAGTAATTGTAATGCATTTGAAAGAACTACTTTTTCAACATTTCTACCTGATCTTCTCATATCTTGCCAAGTAAAGCTATGATCAACTCGTACAACACCTTGGTCAATAATTGGACCTTCATCTAAATCATTAGTAACATAATGAGCAGTTGCTCCAATAATCTTTACACCTCTATGATGTGCTTGTTTATATGGATTTGCTCCAATAAACGATGGTAAAAATGAATGATGAATATTCAATACTTTTTTAGGATACGTTTCTACAAATTTTGGAGTTAAAATTCTCATATATTTAGCTAATACAATAAGTTCTGGCTCATATTCATTTATTTGTTCAATAACAAGTTCTTCGTGAGCTTCTCTTTCCATATCTTCTGCACTAATACAATGAAAGGGAATATTAAAACTCTCTACTAAGTCTTTTAAATAATCATGATTTGCAATAACCGCTTTAATATTTGCATTTAGTTCACCATCAATATATCTAATTAACAAATCACCTAAAACATGTGATTCTTTTGTTGCTAAAATTACAATGTCTTTTTTTGCTTTTGGTGTTAGTTTAATAGTTGAATTTTCTGGTAAAACTTCAGTAAGCTCTTTTAATAGCATATTACAATTTACATCACCAGAGATTACTGTTCTCATAAAAAATTTATTAGAATCTTTTTCAACGTATTCAGCATTTTTTTCAATATTTAGGTTATTTGCGAAAAGTACTTTTGAGATGTTATAAACAAGGCCTTTTGCATCGATAGTATCAATTAGAAGTATATATTCTTTCATTTTTTGTATTAATCCTAGGTATTATTTCATTTAAGGATGAAATAATACCATTAATTAGATTTAAATCATTTTAGATAGTTTTTCTCTATAAGCTTCTAAGTCAAAATCTTTTACTCTTGCAACTCCAGAATCAACTGCAGCTTGTGCAACAGCAGATGAAACTTCAACAATAAGTCTTTTATCAAAGGCTGTAGGGATTACATATTCTTTAGAGTATGTTAAATCTCCAAAAATATCTTTTACATTTTGAGGAACTGGTTTTTTTGCTAATTGAGCAATTGCATGAGCAGCTGCTTTTTTCATTTGCATATTTATTTTTTTAGCTTGTACATCTAAAGCACCTCTAAAAATAAATGGGAAACCAATTACATTATTTACTTGGTTAGGGAAATCACTTCTACCTGTTCCAACAATTGCTTTATCTCTAATTGCTAATATTTCTTCTGGGAAAAGTTCAGGAGTAGGATTTGATAATGCAAATACAATTGGCTCATCTGCCATTACTGCAATATGTTTTTGAGTAAATGTTCCAGGACGAGATAATCCAAGTACAACATCAGCATCTCTAAATGCATCTAGTTTTGTCATAGTTTCAGAAACTGAAAATTCTTTTTTAAATTTATTTAAATCATCTCTTCCATCATGAATAACACCTTTTGAATCACACATAATAAGATTTTCTACACCAACAGATTTATACATTCTTGAACAAGAGATAGCAGCAGCACCAGCACCAACAACAACAACTTTTAAATCTTCAAGTTTTTTACCAATAATATCACAAGCGTTAATTAATGCAGCAGTCGTAATAATTGCAGTACCATGTTGGTCATCATGCATTACGGGAATATCTAATTCTTCAATTAGTCTTCTTTCAATTTCAAAGCATTCAGGAGATTTAATATCTTCTAAATTAATTCCACCAAATGTAGGTGAAATTGCTTTACAAACATCAATAAACTTTTGAGCATCTTCTTCATCAACTTCAATATCAAAAGAATCAATTGCTGAAAACTTTTTAAATAGTACAGATTTACCTTCCATAACTGGTTTTGCAGCTAGAGCTCCAATATTACCAAGACCAAGTACAGCTGTACCATTTGTTATAACTGCTACAAGATTTCTTTTTGCAGTATATTTAAATGCGTTTTCTGGATTTTCTTCAATTTCTAAACATGGATGAGCAACACCGGGAGTGTATGCCATAGATAAATCTCTTTGAGTATTTAATTCTGTTGTAGTTTGAATTCCTAATTTCCCTGGAGTAGGAAATTCATGATAATTTAATGCTTCTTCTTTTGTTACCGTTGTACTCATTCACTAACCTTTTTATCTCTTTTTTTTGTGAAATTGTAACTAATCGAAACTTAAAAAAAGAAAAAAAATGATAATTTAAGCTTATAATGTTTAAATTAAGTTTAAGATACATAATATTTACATGACATTTACATAACTTTTACATAATTACTATGTAATCGAGATTAAACCTACAAAGCGACCACAATTTTTATCTTTTCTAAATGAAAAATATGACTCATTTGAACATTTAGTACATGTATTATAAATACTTATATTTAATATTCCTTGGCTTTTTAGAAGCATTTTATTTATACCTTGTAAATCAATTAATCTACCATCAACAAACTCTTTTCCAAAAGACTCTTTTACTATATTTGCTAACTCTAGATTTACTTCATAACAACACTTTTGAATAGAAGGTCCAAGTATTACTTCAATATCATGGGGAACACAATTAAATTCTTTTACCATTTTTTTTACTGTTATTTCTGCTATTCTTTGAAAAGTAGAGTTTCTTCCTGCATGGACAGCAGCAATTACACCTTTTTTCTTATCCATATATAATATGGGGATACAATCTGCGACCATAACCATGAGTGTAAGATTTTTATCATTTGTAATGATTCCATCACAATTATCTATAAGTCTGGGAGAATCTTTTGTTACAACTACTACATTATTTCCATGAACTTGATTCATATAAACTAAATTTTCTAAATCAAAATCATGTTTTAAAGCTAAACTTTTTCTATTCTTCTCTACATTTTCTTTTGTATCAGGTACATGAAAAGCTAAATTACCATCATCTGTTGTTGTAAAAGTGTGAAATATATTATTCATAGTTTTTCCATATCTTAGTTTCCTCATTTTACAATAATAAATTAGAATTTAATTTCCTCTTATTGAAATTTAGCTAAAATCGCCTCTTTAAAGGATGAAAATGTCGGAAATAAAAGAAACTTTTGTAATATTTGGAAACCCAGTCGCTCATTCAAAATCTCCTCAAATGCATAATGCAGGTTTTGAAAATATTGATTATAATGGAATATATAAAAAACATCTTTTAGAAGATGGCAATACTATTAAAGACGTGTTTTTGCAGAACCATTATGAAGGTGCAAATATCACAGTACCTCATAAAGAGTTTGCATATGAAAATGCGGATGAAGTAAGAGGCTTAGCAAATGAAATTAAAGCTGTAAATACATATATCAATGAAAATGGTAAAGTTATAGCTTATAACACTGATGCACCAGGTTTTCTTTATGCAATAGAAAGTTTTGGTGAAGTTAAAAAAGTTTTACTTCTTGGAGCTGGTGGTACTGCAAAAGCCATCTCTTTAGCTTTAAAACAAAGTGATATTGATGTTACAGTTTTAAATAGAAGTAAAGGAAAACTTTCATTTTTTGAAGAACATAATATCAAATGCTCTACATGGGATAATTTTGTAGCAGAAGATTATGATTTAATTGTAAACTCTACAAGTGCAGGGTTAAAAGATGAATACCTTCCTTGTCCAGAAGGAATTTTAAATGAAGTTCTACAAAGTGCTTCTTTTGCATTTGATTGTGTATATGGAAAAGTGACACCCTTTTTAGCAAAAGCTCAAGAAAATGACTTAAAAATTAAAGATGGTGAAGATATGCTACTTTACCAAGGTGTCTTAGCTTTTGAATACTTTACTAAAGAAAATGTAAATGATGAAACAATTGAAAGTATGAGAAAAGCATTAAAAGGAGAATAGGAACCCTATTCTTC
>CAJXPH010000160.1 GCA_913057765.1 uncultured Campylobacteraceae bacterium | reverse complement strand
TACGAGATCCTCTCTGGTCTCGTGGGCTCGGAGATGTGTATAAGAGACAGGGCCTATTTATGGGCTCTAATGGCTTTTTTATTTTTCGCTATATTCAGGCTATATTCAAGCTAAATTCAGGCTATATTTCTAATGTAAGCTTTCGGTAACAGAAAAATCAATACGTAAAGTATTTGATTCTTTTAAAAAATATTTATTAATATAAGGAAGAAATATGTCAACACAAGAAAAAGTACAAGCTTTAACAAAACCAACTTACAAAGCCCAATATGAGAATTTTATTGGTGGTGAATGGATTGCTCCAATAAGTGGAGAATATTTTGATAACCTATCTCCTGTTGATGGTGAAATTTTAACTAGAATCCCAAGATCAAATGAAGCAGATGTAGATGCTGCAGTTGCAGCGGCAACATTAGCTTTTGATTCATTTAAACATACTTCTGTTATCGAAAGAAGTACAATGTTAAATAAAGTTGCAGATGCAATTGAAGCTGGATTAGAACAATTAGCAGTTGCTGAAACTTTAGATAATGGTAAAGCAGTTAGAGAAACTATGGCGGCAGATGTTCCCTTAGTTGTAGATCATTTTAGATATTTTGCTTCTGTGATTAGAGGAGAGTCTGGTTCAGTTTCTGATTTAGATGAAAATACAATTTCTCAAGAAATCTATGAGCCATTAGGTGTTGTTGCACAAATCATTCCTTGGAACTTCCCCTTATTAATGGCTGCATGGAAAATTGCTCCTGCTTTAGCTGCTGGAAATTGTGTTGTTTTAAAGCCAGCAAGTGCGACACCGATGGCTATTTTAATTATGATGGAACTTATTCAAGATGTTCTTCCAAAAGGTATTATTAATATTATTAATGGAGCTGGTGGAAAAATCGGTAAACACTTATCTACTCACCCAGATGTTAAAAAAGTTGGATTTACAGGTGAAACTACAACTGGTCAGCTAATTATGCAATATGCAACTGAAAATATTATTCCTTCAACTTTAGAACTTGGTGGTAAATCTCCAAATATTTTCTTAGAATCTATTATGGATGCAGATGATGCATTTTTTGATAAAGCAATTGAAGGTTTAGTTCTATTTGCATTTAACTCTGGTGAAGTTTGTACTTGTCCTTCTAGAGCACTTATCCAAGAGTCAATTTACGAACCATTTATGGCAAGAGTATTAGAAAGAGTAGCCGCAATTACACAAGAAGACCCTTTAGATCCATCAACTAAAATGGGAGCACAAGCTTCAACTAATCAAAAAGAAAAGATCTTAGAATACATTAAAATTGGTAAAGAAGAGGGTGCTGAATGTCTAATTGGTGGAAATGAATATGATAATAAAACATATCCAAACGGAAACTATATTCAACCAACAATTTTTAAAGGTCATAACAAAATGAGAATTTTCCAAGAAGAAATTTTTGGACCAGTTCTTGCTGTTACTACTTTTAAAGATGAAGATGAAGCATTAGAAATTGCAAATGATACAATTTATGGATTAGGTTCTGGTGTATGGTCAAGAGATACACATCAATTACATAAATTCTCAAGAGGAATTCAAGCAGGTCGTGTATGGGTTAATTGTTACCACTTATACCCATCTCATGCGTCATTTGGAGGATATAAAAAATCAGGAATCGGTAGAGAAACTCACATGATGATGTTAAACTCGTACAGACATACTAAAAATATTCTGACTTCTTACTCTAAAGATGCTTTAGGATTTTTCTAGGCCTATAGTACAAAATTATATTGAAAATGCATAGGAGGTTTTCTTCTATGCATTTTTACGTTTATGAAATTGAAAAAAGGATTTAAAATGGCAACTGAAAGATTAGCCGTAACACCAGCAGCGACAGAAATCATTGAAAAATTAAAAGAAGAAAATGGTGAACTAGTATTTAATCAAAGTGGTGGTTGTTGTGATGGAACTGCACCAATGTGTTATGCAAAAAGTGATTTCTATGTACCCTCTCGAAATGTCAAGATGGGTGAAATTTGTGGGTGTGAATTTTTTATAGATAAAGACCAATTTGAATATTTTAAACACTCTCATATTACTATTGATGTAAAAGAAGAAAAAGGTGCTTTTGGAAATTCATTTTCTTTAGAAATAGATTTAGGTTATCAGTTTTTAACAAAATCTAGAATATTTTCAGATGAAGAATATTTAAATTTAGAAGAACTTTAAGTGCCTTGTTACGAAAACTTCTTAACATGTAGCATTTTAAATCTATCTCCCATACCAGTAGGTTCTACTAGCGTTTTGATTTTTTGAGATTCTCTAAGATAAGTATTTTCATCACTATTTTCTTTTAGTATTTCTAGTAAATCAATGATTCCAAATTCTACAAGTGCTTGCATTTGAGTTTTAAATGTGACATCTTCTACTCCTGAAGTTTTAAAGCAATCTTCTATATGTGTGAAATATACATCATATGTAATATCTGTTTTAGCAAAATATTTTTCTAAGTCTATGTTCTCCTCAAAGATTGGAAAAACTTTATGTTTATCATAAATTCTTGTTGAAAAGTCATTTCTTGGTACTCTATCTCCATAATCAAAAGTTATAAATTCAAATTTCTTTATATTTGAAGAGATATTAGTTACAAATTCTTTATAACCCAGACCCACTTCACCTTTTGTTATTTTATATTTTTTACAATGTTCTATTAAGTCTATATTATTGCAATCTTCAAATTCTATTTTATGATTTTTAACATATGCCATTTGAAGTGTTTCTTCTTTTGTATAAACTAATTCACAAGAAAAAGCATCAAAGATTTCATTTGCAATAATAAAGGCATGGGGTAATTTTACTTCACTAATATCATTGTAGTATTCTATCCTTACAACATCTCCAAAACATTCTTGTAAATATTTTGTTTGTTGTTTTTGTAGATTATCAAATCTCTCTACAATGGCAAAGTTTAGTGTATCTAGAAGTTTTGGATTTAAAGTATATATAAATTGAATAATATCAGCAAGTAAATAACCATGGTGTGCACCAACTTCAACTATAGTTGTATTTTTTGGAAGATTCCCTTCTTTTATGGAATCAACTATTCTTTTTCCAATTGTTCCCCCAAAAAAGCTTGATGTTGAGACAGAAGTATAAAAATCGCCTTCTTTCCCTATTTGTTTATAGTTTGAATAATATCCATTTTCACTGTAAAGCCATGTGTTAAAATAATCACTAAATTTTTGTTTCTCTGAATTCATTTTGAAAGTTTATCTAAAAAAGGCTTTGTATATTTTTGTATTATTAAAATAAAAAGAGGAGAGTCTCTCCTCTTTTTTAACTATTCTACACAAGCATCAATAATTGCGTTTTGATCTGCATATAGATAGATTTCAACTCTTCTATTTAATGACATACTTTCTTTACTTGTATTAGGTGATACAGGTTTATTGAAAGAACATCCTTTTGAAAATACTTGATTTTTTATACCACTATTGTGAATCGTATTTCCTACATTTGAAGCTCTTTGTTCAGATAGTTTTTGATTATATTCATATGAACCTCTATTATCAGTAAATCCAACAACTTGAATTATAGTGTTAGGATAAGTTTTTAAAACATCTGAAATCTTAGCAATCTTTCTTGAAGCTTCTTGTGTTGGAATAGCAGAATTAGTTTCAAAAACCATGCTATCTCTTAACATAATTTTTACGTATTTATCGGTATTTGATACAATTAAATCATTATCTGGATTTAAGGCTGCATTAGGGTTATTATTAACATCAGTATTTAATTTATCTGCAACTTCTTTTGCTTGCTGATCCATTGAATAACCAATTCCTCCTCCAATAGCTGCACCAATAGCACCGCCAATTAGAACTCTTTTCCCTTTACTACTTCCTTTTGTTGTTCCACCAATTACTGCACCTAAAAGACCACCAATAAGTGCACCTGTTTGAGTTTTTGACATACCTGCATTATTTGTTGAACCTGGTTCTGGATCATTCCCCTGCATTGCACATCCTGCAAGCATCATAGCTACAACTGATGTTGCTGCTATTTGTTTTAGAAAAATTGTTTTCATATTCTAATCCCCTCTATTTTTATAAGTAATTATAGCATCTTCTTGGTGAAATAATTGTGTAATTTATTAATTGGATATGTAACTATTTTGTAAATGATTTTGGATATAATAAGAACTTAAAATAATAAAATTTAGGAGAAGCCCCATGAAAAAGAGAACAAAAATATTAGCAACATTAGGGCCTGCAAGTGATACCGTAGAGACTATTGAAGGACTAATTCGTGCTGGTGCAAATATGTTTAGACTAAATTTCTCACATGGAAGTCATGAATATCATTTAAATACATTAAAAAATATTAGAACAGCAATGGAAAATTTAGATACGACTGTTGCAATCTTACAAGATATATCTGGACCAAAAGTGAGAGTCGGAGATTTAAAAGAACCTTTTGAATTAAGAAAAGGAGATACTCTTACATTTTTAAAAGATGAAATAATTGGATATAAAGAAGATGAGACTAAATATGTAGTTTCTTTAAATTATCCAGAATTACTTAATAAAGTAAAAAAGAATGAGTATATTTATTTATATGATGGAACTATTAGAGCAAAAGTTATTGAAACTGGTGATGAAATAAAAGCCTTGATTGAAAATCATGGGATTCTTAGTTCTAGAAAAGGTGTGAATTTCCCAAATACTGTAATTGATATTGATGTTATTACAAAAAAAGATAAAAAAGATATTGCTTGGGGAGTTGAAAATAAGGTAGATTATTTTGCAATTTCATTTGTTCAAAATGAAAGAGATATGTTACATGCGAGGGATTTACTTGGTGATTATAAAGGAAAATTAATTGCAAAGATTGAAAAATTTGATGCAGTTGAAAATATAGATGAGATTATTAGTGCAAGTGATGGACTAATGGTTGCACGTGGAGACTTAGGAATTGAAGTTCCATATTATGAAGTACCAACAATTCAAAAAAGACTTATTAAAAAAGCAAATGCAGCTTGTATCCCTGTAATTACCGCAACACAAATGCTTTTATCTATGACTGAAAATGAGAGAGCAACTAGAGCTGAAATTTCTGATGTTGCAAATGCAGTGTTAGATGGAACTGATGTAGTGATGCTTAGTGAAGAAAGTGCAATTGGAGAAAATCCAGTTAATGTTGTAGATACAATGAGTAATATTATTGCTAAAACGGAAGAAATTTATGCATTTGATAAACATGATAAATTAGACTATTTAGATGATTTCGATGTTATTCAAGCAACTGTAACTAAACTTGCAGATGATTTAAGAGCAAAAGGAATTCTTGCACTTACAAGTTCTGGTAAATCGGCAATGAAAATATCAAGATATAGACCAAAAACGCCAATTTATACTTTTACTCATAAGAGAAAAGTATTAAATTCTTTATGTTCTATTTGGGGAGTTGAGCCAATAGGTGTAATTAAAGAATCTCATGCATCTAAAATGTTTCAAAAAATGTTATCTCAACTTGATGAAAAAGGTTTGTTAAATAGAGAAGGTCCATATGTAGCTACTGTTGGTTATCCTGTGGGAATGCCTGGAAGTACTAATACTATTAAAATTTTAACTGCATCAGAAATTGAATATTATTTAAGTTTTGCAGAAAAAAAGAAATAGTTATTTCAATGGGAGTTTTATTGTAAATAGAGCTCCTGTATATTCATTGTCTTTATAAATGAAAGTTTTATTAGAGACTTCTATTTTCCCTTTTAAACTATTTTCAATAATATTTCTAGTCATATAAAGACCAATTCCTGTGCCATGTGATTTAAATTTTGTTGAGAAATAAGGTTCAAAAATTCTTTCAATAATATTTTCTTTTATTCCACCTGCATTGTCATAAATTTTTATGATTAGTTGTTGATCTTTTTTATATGCTTTTATAAAAATAAATTTATTCTCTTCTTTTTTATTCTCTAATGCATCTTTTGCATTATTAATGATATTTAATATAGTTTGAATTAATTCATTTTCATATGAGCTAATTTGTACATTATCTATATTAGTAATAGTTTCAATACCCTTATTTTTAATATTTGCAGAGATTAAAGAAAATACTTGATTGATTGAGTTAGATATTATAAAATTATGTTTATTTTTATCTTGAGAATAAAAGTTTCTAAAATCATCAATTGTATTTGAAAGAGTTAAAGTACTTTTTACAATACCCTCTAAGTCTTTATCTAATTGTTTATCATCCACATTAATTCCCATTTCTTTTTGAACACGAATACCACTTGCAATTGTACTAATTGCAGATAGTGGCTGTCTCCATTGATGAGCAATATTTCCTAACATTTCTCCCATTGCAGCGAGTTTTGATCTGTCTCTTATACACATCTGACGCTGCCGACGAAGAGGATAGTGTAGA
>CAJXPH010000159.1 GCA_913057765.1 uncultured Campylobacteraceae bacterium | reverse complement strand
ACACTATCCTCTTCGTCGGCAGCGTCAGATGTGTATAAGAGACAGTCTATTGAAAGACCATTAGTGAAATTAAAATTTAAACTTTTACAAAATACAAATAAAGAATATTCAAATACAAGATTTATATATGCAAAAATAGCAGATGACAGAGAAACGGTATTATTTTCGCAAGCTTTAAAAGAAGAAGGGATAGATTATCTTCTTTACGTTAACGATGAAGTCTATCAAGATGGATTAAAAGTAACATACAATGATAAACAAAATATTGTTGTACATGGAGAAAAAGGATTATTCCCAAAATATGAATATCAGTTGAAAAGAAAAGTAAATTCAAGTAATGATTATTTTGAAGAATATGGTTCAGTTTATAAAGCGAGTTTGGCACAGTTTAACAAAAGAATAGTTCCTACAGTTGGTATTTATTTCTCATATCAAAGTGATGAATCTGCGATAAAAGTAAATGTTCCTGCTTCTGGTGAAAAAGATGTAATTTTAATTCCAAATGTAGTCAATAATATTGAAAATTGTTTAGATGATATTAAAAGTATTGATGAAAATACTCAGAGATTGATTGAAAATTATAAAAAGAAATTTCCTACGTATTTTGAAAAAGAGTTTGAAGACAAAGATTCAGATGGTTTTGAATCAATATTAAACTTACTTAGTTATCTTTTAGGAATGAAAGATTATGTAGAATTTGAAGATACTGCACTTTTATATAATGGAAAAAGTGGAATTCAAGTTGACATGAATGTTATAAAAATTGATGGAAAAAATTATTTAGATTACAGAAGAATTATTCAAAGTGCAATGAGTTATAAAATGGCTGGAGTTGAAGATACTATGATTGCATACTCTTTCTATGAAAGTTTGAGTGATTTCGTAGCAGAAAATGTATCAAAAATCAATTCAGAATTAAAAGCAAAAGATATTATATTTTGTGGGAATATGTTTGCAAACTCAATATTACTTTCAAAACTAAAAAAAGAACTAAAAACTCATAGAGTTTTAATACCTCAAGAATATCCATTAGATTATTAAAAAATATTATAATTTGTTAGTACATAGTTATGTAAGAATTATGTACTAAAATACTAGTGTAATACTGAAAAAGTCACGATTATGCCACTTTAGAATATAAGTTTTAATTATTATAAAAAAACATGTAAATATCACTAAAATTTTATTAAAAGTTAAGTTTAAGTCATGTAATATTTCACCTATTAAATGAATAATCATTCATTTATTGATTTGACTCAATACTATTTTATTTTGTTTTAAATAGAATACATTTAGAAGAATGAATGAATGAATGATTATTCATAAAATATAAATCTTGAAAAGGAACCTAAGTGAAAGATTTAAATTTATTTAACAGATTATCTAAGCGTTTAGAGGATTTAGAAAAACTCCCTAAATTAGATGAAACAAAATCTATTCCAACAGTTTTAGAAGAAAAAGGTATTAATAGAAGAGATTTCATGAAGTGGGCAACAGCAGTAACAGCTATGTTAGCACTTCCTGGAAACTTCACACCTTTAGTTGCCAAAGCAGCAGAGTTAAGTGATAGGCTACCAATTATTTGGTTACATATGGCAGAGTGTACAGGATGTTCAGAATCACTTCTAAGAAGTGATGCTCCAACTATTGATTCATTAATTTTTGATTATATTTCTTTAGAATATCATGAGACGTTAATGGCAAGTGCAGGATGGCAAGCAGAGCAAAACTTAGAACATGCAATTGAAAAGTATAAGGGTAATTATATTCTTATGGTTGAGGGCGGAATTCCTAGTGGTGAAAATGATTTCTATCTTACAATTGGTGGTCATGGAAATACTGGTGAGCACAGTGCTAAATTAGCATCTGAACATGCAAAAGCTATTTTTGCAATCGGTACATGTTCTTCGTTTGGTGGAGTACAAGCTGCTATTCCTAATCCAACTGGTGCAGTTGCTTTATCAAAAGTTACAAATAAAAGTGTAATTAATGTTCCAGGATGTCCTCCTAGTGAGAAAAACATTGTTGGTACGTTACTTCATTATATTCTTTATGGAACACTTCCTGCTCTTGATGCATACAATAGACCAAAATGGGCTTATGGCCTGAGAATTCACGATTTATGTGAAAGAAGAGGTCACTTTGATGCAGGTGAATTTGTAGAAGAATTTGGTGATGAAGGTGCTAAAAGAGGTTATTGTTTATATAAAGTTGGTTGTAAAGGACCATATACTTTTAACAACTGTTCTAAAAACAAATTTAATCAACATACTTCTTGGCCAATTCAAGCTGGGCATGGATGTATTGGATGTTCAGAACCAGATTTCTGGGATGCAATGGGACCTTTAGAAGAGCCAGTTGCTGATAAATTATATAACACTGTATTTGGTGGTGGTGGAGCTGATGCTACTGCGGATAAAATTGGTGTTGGTATTTTAACAACTGCTGCAATTGGTATTGCTGCACATGCTGCAATCTCAAAAGTAAAAAATCCAGTAGAAGATGAGGAACATTAATTATGGCAAATAAAAGAATAATTGTAGACCCTATTACTAGAATTGAGGGACACTTACGAATTGAAGTTGAAGTGGATGAAGACAATGTAATTCAAAATGCTTATTCTTCATCAACTTTATGGAGAGGATTAGAAACTATTGTAAAAAATAGAGATCCAAGAGATGCAGGTTTTTTAATGCAAAGAATTTGTGGTGTATGTACATACTCACATTATAGAGCAGGGATTGAAGCAGTTGAAGATGCACTGAAAATTACACCCCCTTTAAATGCAAAACTAACTAGATCATTAATGAATCAAGCATTGTTTATGCATGATCATGTTGTTCATTTCTATCATTTACACGGGCTTGATTGGGTTGATGTTGTATCAGCACTTGATGCAGATCCTTCAAAAGCTTCAAAAGAAGCGTTTAAATATACTAAATATCCAATTGCTACTGGTGAAAATGATTTATTAAAAGTAAAAGATAGAGTAAAAGCTTTTGTTGCAAAAGGTGAACTTGGACCTTTCGCAAATGCTTATTGGGGACATAAAACATTTAATTTTACTCCTGAACAAAATTTAATTGCACTTTCACATTATCTTAAAGCACTTGAAGTTCAAAGAACTGCTGCTCAACTTATGGCACTATTTGGTGGTAAACAACCACATCCACAAAGTTTAACAGTTGGTGGAGTAACTTGTGTTATGGATTTATTAGACCCTTCTAGAATGGGTGAATACTTAACAAAATACAAAGAAGTTTCAAACTTTATTGAGCATGCTTATTACGCTGATATTGTAATGGCTGGTACGGCGTATGCAAAGGAACCAAGTGTAACAAGTGAAGCTGGAACTATGAACTTTATGTCTTATAAAGAGATGCAATTAAATAGAACAGAATTCCTTTTTGATACTGGTATTATCATGAATGGAGACCTTTCAAAAGTTCATCCAATAAATGAAGACTTAATTACAGAAGAAGCAACTCACGCTTGGTATGAAGATGATGAACCTTTACATCCATATGATGGTAAAACTAATCCAAAGTATACTGGAATGAATGAGGCTATGACAATTGGTCCTGATGGAGAAGAAATTCAAAGTAAGACAATTGATGAAAAAGGTAAGTATTCTTGGATCAAATCACCAAGATATGATGGTAAAGCAATGGAAGTTGGACCTCTTGCAGCTGTATTAGTTTCATATGCAAGTGGAAATAAAAAAATAAAAAAAGTAGTTGATGAGTTTTTAGAAGTTACAGGTTTACCAACAGCGGCACTGTTTACTACTTTAGGTAGAACAGCGGCACGTGCATTACAAACAAAAGCTATTATCGATAATGGATTAGAAACATTTAATACATTAATTGAAAATTTAAAAGTTGACCAAGATACTTGTACTACATATCATATTGATAAAGATAAAGAGTATAAAGGAAGATTCATTGGCGATGTTCCAAGAGGAATGTTATCTCACTGGATTAGAATTAAAAATGGTGTAGTTGAAAATTATCAAGCAGTTGTTCCTTCAACTTGGAATGCTGGTCCTGAAGATTCAAGAGGATTAAAAGGTCCATATGAGTCAAACTTAATTGGCATGAAAGTTCAAGATGTGAGACAACCTCTTGAAATTATTAGAGTTATTCACAGTTTTGACCCTTGTATTGCCTGTGCTGTTCATGTTATGGACACTAAAGGTAAAGATTTAGGAACATATAAAGTTGATCCAGTTTACGGTAGTAGTTGTTAGAAAAAAGGATAACAAATGATTGAAAAGAAGTATGAGTTTTCAGGGATTCTAAGATTTAATCACTGGATAAGAGTTGTAACAATGTTAGTTCTTGTTGTAACTGGATTTTATATTGCAAATCCTTTTTTAACTCCATATGTAAGTGGTGAGCCAACTAACTTTATGAATGCTTTATGGAGAGCTTGGCATATTATTTTTGGATTTATTCTAATTGCGTCAACTATGGTAAAAAGTTATCTATTTATATTTGACAGACATAGTAGAAATGAAAGAATGTCATTTTTTGATTTTATTAATCCAAAAGTTTGGATACAACAAATTAAATATTATATGTTAATTGGAGTACACCCAGAGGGTAGAGGTATCTATAATCCTTTACAGTTTATTGCATATTTTACGATTTTCGTAACTTTATTTGTAATTTCAATTACAGGATTAATTCTTCATATGCATGTTTATCATGATGGATTTGGAGGACTAATTTTTGACCTTCTTAGACCTCTTGAAGTGTGGATGGGTGGATTAGCTGTAGTTAGAGAAATACATCATATTACAATGTGGATTTTCTTACTATTTATTCCAATTCATATCTATATGGCTGTATTTAACTCTGTATATGGGAAAACAGGTGCTATGGATGCTATCTTTAGTGGTTATACATGGCATAAAAAGAAAAAGAAAAAGAAATAAGAATGAATATCTTAATACTAGGAATAGGAAATATCCTATTCCAAGATGAAGGAATAGGAGCTCATTTTATTCATTATTTAGATGAAAAATATGAGTTTAAATCTTCTGAAAATACTGTAAGTATAGTTGATGGAGGGACATTAGCACAAAGATTAATTCCTGAAATCATTAAGTATGAAAAAGTATTTATTATTGACTGCATTGATGCTAATAATTCAAAACCTGGTGACGTATACTTTTTTGATTTTTTAAATTCTCCAGATGAAATTGATTGGCAAGGTAGTGCACATGAAGTTGAGATGCTTCAAACTCTTAATATGATTAAGATGAATGGTGACTTACCTTCAACAAATGTTTTAGGCGTAATTCCTAAAAGAGTTGCTGATGATACAACATTTGAATTGAGTGAGGAAATTATAAAAGCTGTATTAACAATGGAACATACAATTATTAATGCAATAAAAGATTTACATATAGAAGTAGAGATAAAAAAAGATGATATTACAATAGAAGAGATATCAAAGATTTCATTTAAAAGGGATATTATTCATGGTCCTAGAATATAAATTTGAATACCTTTCAAATAACAATACTTTAGTAAGTTTTCTTTCTAGCATTCTAAAAAAAAGAGATGTAAAATACAAAATATTAAGAGAAGATAATTTTATATTTTTATATATTGAAGATGAGGAAGAAAAATTATTAAATGTATCTGATGCTTTGTCAAAAGAACTTCCTATGTCTATATATTTAAAAAACTTTACATTAGAAGTTGTATCTCAAATACCAAATAAAGATTATGATGTAATTCTAAATGAATTCAAACTCCCACATTGTTCAAATTGTCTAGCCAACATAGAAGATGAAGAATCTACAAACTTTTATAATCCTTTTTTCGATTGCGATATTTGTGGTACAACTTGTGATGTAAATAATTTAGAAATTTTACAAGATAATAAAAAAATAGAATATAGAAATTATAAAGAATTATTTGGACTTTTAGCTTTTAAAATAAGTGAAGGTAAAAGAATAAAAATTAAAACTTCTGTGGGTGATTATGTTTACAGTAAATTAAATAAAGAGCTAGATGAAGATACAAATGTAATATGTACAGATGTTAATGAATTATCAAGATTAGTCATTAGTTCAAAAGAAAAAACGGTTGCATTATTAAGTATTGAAAAACCAATAATAGATTTTAATCTTAATGGGATTTATAAAACAAACAATAGTATTAATATAGATAAAATCAATATTAATTATTCAAATGGATTGATATTATACTTATTATCTAAAGAACTATCAAGATTTGGTATAAATTTTATTATCTACGAAAAATCTGATAATTATGATTTGCAATTAACATATACTACAACTAATAAGAATATTAGTATTCCAAAAATCACAATTAATGATTCAAAAATATTAGTACTGTCTCTTATACACATCTGACGCTGCCGACGAAGAGGATAGTGTAGAT
>CAJXPH010000158.1 GCA_913057765.1 uncultured Campylobacteraceae bacterium | reverse complement strand
ACGAGATCCTCTCTGGTCTCGTGGGCTCGGAGATGTGTATAAGAGACAGGGAGAGAATTATTCAATATACCATTGTTACAAATGATATTTCAATTGAAGGAGGAGAGTTAACCCCTTCAATGAAAATTTGTAGAAATGTTATCGAAGAAAAATATGAAGAAATTATAAATAAAATGTATTAGGAGTTTGTTATGAAGGAGAGAATAGCAATTATCGATGGACTAAGAAGTCCTATTGCCAAGGCAAGTGGTAAGCTAGAGAAACTAGGCGCAGATACCCTTGGAGCTATAATCGCAAAAGAATTAGTTCTAAAAAACAATATTGATTATGATAGATTTGATGAAGTAATTATTGGAAATGTTGCACAACCTGTAAATGCAGCAAATATGGCAAGAGTACTAGCGTTAAGAGCTGGTTTCCCAGAAAGTACTATTGCATATACTGTTCATAGAAATTGTGCTTCAGGGATGCAATCTATATCTTCATCTATTGAAAAAATAGAAACTGGTCAAGGTGAAATATATTTAGCTGGGGGAGTAGAATCCATGAGTAGTATTCCCCTACTTTTTAATGAACAATTCAAAAGTTTTGTTACAAAACTATCTTATGCAAAAACTACATCACAAAGATTAAAACTACTTACAACTTTTAGACCTAGTTTTCTAAAACCAATTATTGCATTAATTACTGGTTTAACTGATCCAATTTCTGGAAAAATCATGGGAATTACAGCAGAGAATCTTGCAAATGATTTTAAAATTAGTAAAGAAGCTCAAGATGAATTTGCATTAAATTCACATCATAAAGCTCAAAGAGCACAAGAAGCTGGAATATTAGCTCAAGAAATTCATCCAATTATGACAAAAGATGCTTCATTTTCAGATGATGATGGAATTAGATTAAATCAAACAATTCAAGCTTTAGAAAAATTAAGACCAATATTTGATAGAACAAGTGGAACAGTAACAGCGGGGAATTCATCGCAGGTTTCAGACGGTGCAGCTATGTTAATTTTAACCACAGAATCAAAAGCTAATGAACTAGGTCTTGAACCAATTGGTTTTATTAAAGATTATGCATATGCAGGGCTAGATGCTTCAAGAATGGGACTAGGTCCAACTTATGCAACAAAAAAACTTTTTGATAAAACGGGAACAAAACTAGAAGATATAGATTTAATAGAATTAAATGAAGCTTTTGCAGCACAAGTTATTGCAAATATTGAAGCTTTTAAATCTGTTGACTATTTTAAAAAACATCTAAATAGTACTCCTTTAGGAGAAATAAATCCAGATATTTTAAATGTAAATGGTGGAGGAATTGCCTTAGGGCACCCTGTTGGGATGAGTGGAACAAGAATTGTTCTTCATACAATAAAAGAATTAAAAAGAAGAGGCAAAAAAACTGGTCTAGCTACACTTTGTGTTGGTGGTGGACAAGGTGCTTCATTTTTAGTGGAGGTGTAAGATGGCAAATTTAGATTTAAAAATTGAAAATAGTATTGCAACTATTACCTTTGATTTACAAAATGAAAGAGTAAATAAACTGAGTTTTAAAGTCTTATCAGAATTAGAACTTTTATTAGATGAAATCAAAAATGACACAGGAATAAAAGCTTTAGTAATTCAAAGTAACAAAGCAAATATTTTTGTTGCAGGTGCTGATATAAAAGAAATTGAAGCAATGATGTCAGAAAAGGAAGTTTATACACAGATTATTAAAGGTGATGAAATCTTTAATAAATTAGAAGATTTACCATATCCAACAATTGCATATATAAATGGTGCTTGTATGGGTGGTGGTTTAGAACTTGCTTTATGTTGTGATTATAGAGTTGCAACAACTGGACCAAAAACAAAACTTGCTTTTCCAGAAATTAAGTTAGGTTTCTTTCCTGGTCTTGGTGGAACACAAAGAGCACCAAAGGTAATTGGACTTATAAATTCACTTGATTTAATTTTGACAGGAAAAACTGTTGATTCTAAAAAAGCACTAAGACTAGGGCTTGTAAATGAGATTTTTGATGATGGACAAAAAGAATTTAAATTAGCTGCTTTTATTCAAAAAGCTATTAATGGTGAAATAAAAAAGAAAAAACTATCTTTTATAAATAATCTACTTGAAAAATATACATTAACTAGAGAATTCGTATATTATAAAACTCTAAAATCTATTGAGAAAAAAGTAAATAGAGACTTTAATGCTCCATATATGGCACTTGAAGTTATCAAACAAACTTTTGGTAAACCATTTAATGAAGGTATCTTTGTTGAAGCAAAAGCCTTTAGTAAATTAGCAGCTACTAAAGAATCAAAATATATGATTGAACTATTTTTCCTTTTTGAAAAATTCAATAAATCATACAAAAAAACTGATAAACCTATTTCAGATGTAGTTGTAGTTGGAAATGGAGTTATGGGTAAAGGTATTATTTGGCTTTTCTCAAAATTCTTAAGCGAAGTAAGAATTAAACTAAGAAAAATAGAACAAGCCAATTCAATTTTTAATTCTATAGCAAAATTATATTCATCTTCTATAAAAAGAAGGAGTATGACAAAAAATCAACTTGAATTTAAACTAAATAAACTTTCATATACTGATAACTATGATGGTATGAATAATACAGAACTTGCTATTGAAGCAATAATAGAAGATGAAAGAGCTAAAAAAGATACTTTTGCTGAACTTGAAAAAGTATTAGGAAAAGATTCAATTATTACATCTAACACCTCATCAATTTCTATTGAAAAGTTAAGTAGTGAACTTAAAAATAAAAAGAATTTTGTAGGTGTTCATTTTTTCAATCCTGTAAATATGATGCCTTTAGTTGAGATAATTCCTTCTTCTCATACATCTAAAAAAACAATAAATCGTGTTACTGAGCTTTTAGTATCTTGTGGTAAAACACCAATTGTTGTAGGTGATTGTGCAGGATTTATCGTAAATAGAATTTTATTACCATATTTAAATGAAGCTGCTTTTATACTTGAAGAAGGTTCAAATATCTCAGATATAGATAAAGTGCTAAAAGATTTTGGTATGCCAATGGGACCATTTATACTTGCAGATACTGTTGGGATTGATATTGGATATAAAGTTACTAAGATTTTAAATGATGCCTATGGAGATAGAATGCCTATGTCTCCCGTATTAAATAGAGCTTATAATGATTTAAAGCTTTTAGGAGTAAAAAATAAAAAAGGTTTCTATATTCATAATAATAGAACAACAAAAGTAAATGAAGAAATTACAAAACCATATAATTTAAATAGACAATTTACTGATGAAAAAATCATTCAAAGATGTATTTATATTATGATAAATGAAGCATCAAGATGTTTAGAAGAAGGTGTAGTTCAAAGTGCAGATGTAATTAATTTTGCAATGATCACTGGAACTGGTTTCCCTCCATATAAAGGTGGACTTTTAAACTATGCAAATGATGTAGGACTGGAAAATATTTTAAATACATTAAAAGATTTAGATAGTAGATATGGGAAAAGGTTTAAACCAAGTAATTTACTTATAAAACTTGTAGAAAATAAGAAAAATTTCAAAACAGGAGAAGAGTTATGGATTTCTTAATATTTTTAATAATTGTATGTGCATTAGGATTTTATTCATTTCCCATTGTATATAGTTTAATAATTATTGGTGTTTATTCATTTGTATTTTTTGATATTTCATTTTTCCTTTGGCCTTTTTTAATTGCTATTGGTGTTTTATTTAGTGTAAAACAATTAAGAATGAAATTTATAACTTCAAAAATAGTTGATTTGATAAATAAACAAGGATTGATGCCTAAAATTTCAGCAACTGAAGAGGCTGCTTTACAAGCTGGAACAAATTGGGTTGAATCAAATTTCTTTGAAGCAAAAGTAGATTTTGAAGCAATAAAAAATGAAAAGATTACAACTCTAACCGAAGAGGAAGAAGCCTTTTTAAACAATGAAGTAAATGAACTTTGTGAAATGACAACAGACTGGGAGATATTCCAAGATAGAGATTTAAGACCTGATGTTTGGAAATATATTAAAGAAAAAAAATTCTTTGGTATGATTATTCCTAAAGAATATGGAGGGTTAGGGTTCTCGGCAACTGCTCATTCACATATTATAGAAAAACTAGTATCTCGTTCACAAGTGTTAGCAATTACTATTATGGTTCCAAACTCTCTTGGACCTGCTGAGTTAATACTAAAACATGGAACGCAAGAACAAAAAGATAGATATCTTGAAGATTTAGCTATTGGTAAACAAGTACCTTGTTTTGGTTTAACAGAACCAAATGCAGGAAGTGATGCTACTTCTTTAACATCAAATGGTGTAGTTTTTAAAGATGAAGATGGAAAAATAAAAATAAGACTTAATTTTGAAAAGCGTTATATTACTCTTGGTAATGTAGCAACTTTAATTGGTCTTGCATTTAGACTAAATGATCCAGAGCATATATTAGGAGAGGAAGAAGACTTAGGTATTACTTTTGGATTAGTAGACCACAAAATAAAAGGAGTAGATAACTCTAGACGTCATGATCCTCTTGGTATTCCTTTTGTAAATTCTCCTCTATATGGTAAAGATGTAATTATAAATCTTGAAGATGTGATTGGTGGAGTTGAAGGTATTGGTCATGGTTGGCAAATGTTAGTTGAATCTTTATCTATAGGTCGTGGGATATCACTTCCTAGTGTATCTTTAGGTGGAAGTAAATTTGCACTTAACGTTTTATCTTCATACTCTAATTTAAGAGAACAATTTGGATTAACAATTAGTCACTTTGAAGGTGTTGAAGAAAAGATTGCAAAAGTTGCTGCTTTTACATATATGTTAAATGCTGCAAGAAACTATACATTAGATGCCATTGATAATGGACACAAACCAGGTGTTATAAACTCAGTTATGAAATACCATGCAACTGAAAAATTCAGAGAAGTTATAAATGACTCTATGGACGTATTAGGTGGAAGTGCAATTATAAGGGGTGAAAAAAACTTTTTAGCTCATGCATATTTTGCTTTACCCATCTCAATTACTGTTGAAGGTGCAAATATTTTAACAAGAAACCTTATGCAGTTTGGACAAGGATTGATTAAATCTCATCCTTATATTTATAAACAAATAAATGCATTAAAAGACAATGATGTAAAAGCATTTGATGATGCCTTTTTTTCTCATGTTGGACTTGCAACTTCTGCACTATGTAAAACAGTTGTTTATTATCTTACTAGAGGATTCTTTATTAGTACAAAAGGAGAATTCCAAAGATATAAACAAAAACTTGTTTGGGTTAGTGCTGATTTTACATTTTTGACAAACCTTGCTCTTGCAGTAATTGGGCCAGCCTTGAAAAAAAGAGAAAATATTAGTGCAAGATTTGGAGATATTCTTTCATATAGTTATCTAATAACAGCAACATTAAGAGAATATGAAAATAATCCAAATAAAGAGCATAGAGATTTAGTAGATTATGTATGTCATTACGCTTTTAATGAAATTCAAATAGCACGGGAAGATATTTATAATAACATTGGTGTACTAAGAATATTTATTCCATTTATGAAATTAAATGCAATAGGTATTAAGCCAAGTGATAAATTAAATGCAAGAATTGTTTCAAAGCTAAAAGATATTGAACATTTAAATAATCTAACGAAAAATATCTTTGTATCAAATAGTAAAAAAGATAGATTTACTAAACTGCAAGAAGCAACAAAATTAAATATTGAAATTAGTTCTATTTTTGCACAAATTAAACAAGCAGTAAAAGATCAGAAGATTAAAAAAGATAGTGTAGAAAACATGATAGAACAAGCACTTGAAATAGAGTTAATTACAAAAGAAGAATCAACTAAACTTTTAAAAGCGTATAAATTAAAACAAGATATCATCTCAGTTGATTCATATAAGGTTAGAACCTATAAGGCAATGCGATGAAAAAGAATTTGCTACTTAATTCAAATGGGTTTATTTTAAATATCTTAGAAAAAGTTCTAGATGCAGATATTGAAGTAAAAGGTGTAGAAAATATACCTAAAAATAACCCTAGAATTTTTGTAGCAAATCACTTTACAAGAATGGAAGCAATGATTGTTCCTTATGCAATATACGATTTAACAGATAAAAAAGTTGGTGTTATTGCTGATGATTCTTTATTTAAAACCTACTTTGGTTCTTATTTAGAAGAACTAGGAGCCATGCCAAAATCAGAACCGTGTCGAAATAATATTATGATTGGCGATTTAATCACAGGTTGTAAAGATTGGATAATATTCCCAGAAGGAATGATGGTTAAGGCCAAAGACATTAGTAAAGAAGGAGACCACTTTTGCGTAAAAATTGACGGTGCTTGTCAAAGAGTTCATACTGGTTCTGCTTTTTTTGCCCTAAATTCTCAGCTTTTAAGAGAAGACTATTTTAATCCTGTCTCTTATACACATCTGACGCTGCCGACGAAGAGGAT
>CAJXPH010000157.1 GCA_913057765.1 uncultured Campylobacteraceae bacterium | reverse complement strand
TTCTTTTTCTTCAGAAGAATCTAAATTAAATATTTCTAAATATTTTTGTTTTACATCTTTATCTTTTCTATCAAACATTTTCTTTTTATTTGATTTGTATTGGTCTATTTGATTGTTATCTACTGCTCTAACTATTTCAGGTGTTATAAAAAAAACTAATTCACTTTTCCCTTCTTTGAAAGAGCTACTTTTAAATAAAAAACCTAAAATTGGAATATCTCCTAATAGTGGGATTTTATTAATATCTTTCGTATTTTTATTATTTATAAGGCCACCAAGTACAACTGTAGCATTGTTTTTTATAATAACTGTAGTATTAATTGACTTATTTGTAATAGCCGGTATATTATCAACTTGGTTAGCAAAATCAAGTTCTCTAGCCTTAGTAGTAATATTCAAGTGTACAAATTCATCATTCATTACTTCTTTAGCAGTTAACGTAAGTTCTAAGCCATAAGATAATGTTTGAAGTTCAGCTTTTTCATCAGATTGTAATCTTACATAGATTTCACCACCTGCATTAAATTTAGCCTCTTTATTTTCAAGTGTAATAAGAGTTGTTTCATCTAACACATTAGCAACGCCTTCATCTGCAAGATATTGTAATGTAAATGCCGTGTTGAAGTTTTTACTTAAGAAGTTTGCTGTACTAGTTAATCCTCCCGTTAAAGATACTGCATTTGATAAAATTGTATCAATAGAACTATTAATATTTCCATTTAAAGAAGATAAATTACCAAACTCATCATCGTTATAATAAGTATAAGTACTCCCATCTTGTGTCCTTGCATAATTCTGTATTGAAGTAGTCCAATTATTTTTTATATCTAGACCTTTATCATTATCAATTTCAACAGCGTAAAGTTTAATTCTAATCATCTTAGGATTTGAAGTGGATAACATATCAACAATTTTTTTCTCTGGGTCAATATCAAATTTAGAAAACATATCGAGAATCTTTTCTTTATCTTTTTGATTAGCAACATTACCTTTAAGAAAAATTGTATCATTGATTTGTACTATATTTAATCCTGGATAACTACTCTCTGCCATATAAATTAAATTTTTTAAGTGGGGTACAATATTAAATCCTATAGTTATGATTGTATTATCTTGAAAAGTTACAAGAGCTGTTTCATTACTTGCTTCTTTTGCATATATTTTAAGCTTTGTGAGTGGATTACTATCGTCATCAAGTATTTCTGCTATAACGTTTTCATTATTAGTAATTTCTATAGATTTAATTCTTTTATTAAATTGCAAAATTTTATAGCTATTTACATCAATAAAAATTGTTTTATTTTCAAATTCACTTTGATTTAAAAATTTATCATTTGCCATTGATGATATAGATAAGAAAATAATTCCCAAGACTATTTTAAATATTTTTTTCATTTTTTCTCCTAGTTTATTGTCACGCTTAATGTACAAGTTATTTGTGCTACTGATGCTTGGTTGTAAGCAACGGTTCTACTTGTAAAGTTATTACTACCTTGATTACTTAAAAAACTCTTTAAGTAGGTTCCTTGTACTATAAAAATAGATTGAGAATTAGTATCCTGTGGCGCAACTGTAGCTATAACACAATTTATATTTGCTGCAGTGATTGTAGCGATTTTGCTATTTCTTATATTATTCAAATTAGTAATTAATTGAGCATCAGTACTAACCGTATTTTGAGTATTAAAGTTAGATACATATCTTGCAGCATATTTACTCATTGAATCCATATTCTCTTTCAATCTTACTGCTGTTGCATAATCTATGACAAAGAAAAACATCCATACAAAACCTATAAATATAACCATCCACATTAACATTTGTTCAATATATGCAGGCTTTGTATTTTGTTTTTCTATTTCTTCCATAATAATACTACTTTTTTAATTTTTTATATTCATTATAAGAAATTTCATTCACATCTTTTCTTTGGATATAACTTCCATCACAGATCATAAACCATCCAGTATTGATTTTTGAAATACTTGTATACGGTATTATATAGTTCTTGTATAACTTTTTATGTATCTTAGCTCTAATTGAAGGATGAGTTCTTAGATATGCTTTTGATGATTTTACTATTAATAGTTTTTCTTTATTTGAACATTCTTTTGTAAAGCTTGAAACAATTTTAGCTTTTTTTGTTAGTTTCATCTCAGAATCATTTGAATAACTAATTGTTGCAGTTTTTGTACTTGTACTACTTTTGGGTTGATACCATTTAACTGGGTAAGACCTAGCTTTATATACTCTCTTAACTTTCTTAGGTTTTTCTTTTTTAACTAAAGCTTCTATTTTTTCTTTATCTTTGTCATCATCTTCTTTTGTATTTTCAAATTTAGATTTTACCATCCATAATTGTTTTCCCTTATTATAATCATTAATTAGAGATAAGAGTATATCTTGCTGAATATCAAGGATAAGTTCTTCTGATCTTAGTTCAATTATTTCTTCAACTTGTTTCTTTTTAACAAGTTTCTTAATTTTCTTTTTTATAATAGTTTTTTCTGTTGGTTTCCCAGCATTCAAAAAGCCAAGTATTCTGATATTATTTGCAACATATTGAACATTATATGTATTTGAGTTTTGCTCTAAACTTTCTGGGTAAACTGATATAATTTTTATTATATCATTTGGTTCTAAAGAATAATTAGGATTTTTAAATAGTTTAAATGACATATTGTAACTATTATATTTATAGTCTACTATTTTTGGTTTAGAAACTTCCGTAATTTTTGGAGATAGTTTTTCTTTTAAAAATGCTTCGTTTTTGTAAATACTCTCTTTTGCATATTTATTAAGAATTTCTTTTTTTAATAAAGGTTTGGTAAGAACAAATTCTCTTGCAACAGTCGTTTCTTTGATATGTTTCTCATTAATTTGAGTATCTTTTTTAATATTATCTTTTGCAATAAATATTTTTACTAATTGATTTCTACTTTCAATAACCTCTTGGTTCTTTGTATAAAAATAAATTGCTATTGCAATCGCTGATAAAAGCATTGATAATAGTACAAGTATAATTGCAATTTGTTTATTGAATTTCATTCTTTTCCTTTTTACATTCCAAATTCTAAGCTTCCCGCCATCATTGGGAAAACAATAAATGCTCCTAATGCGGGTAATACAAATATAAAAATAATAAGCATTAAATACATATTTAATGTATTAACTTTACCTTTTATTTTATAAAACTTTTCTTGTCTCATTTCATCTGACTGAGATGAAAAGATATTTTTTACTCCTATTCCAGCTTCTTCGCTCAAAATTAGGAAATCAACAATTTTAGCTACATCTTCCGAATCAATTCTTTTTTTTAAATTCTCATATGCTTTTTTTGTTGAATAATTTGTCATTTCATATTCTAAAATAGCAATTTCTTTTAATAGTTCTTCATCTAAAATACCATTTGCTCTAGTCGAGACTGTAAAAAAAGCATTCTTTAATCCACCACCAGCCTCTAATATAACATTTATTAAATCTAAAAATACTCCAAGATCTTGATCTATTTTTTCAACTCTTTCAGATTTTGATATGTGTAAATATAAAGGACCACCAAATATAATTAATAAAACACCAACTACAATACCTATTACTCCCATATTAAATTCAAAGAATAAAGGGAGTGTAACTGCTATTACAATACCCATTATTGCGAATACTAACTTTCCTTCATTATATTCTTTTTTTGTTAAACCAGCTTGTACAAGCTTAAAATGTAAACTTTTTGGTTTATCTTCATCTTCCTCTTTAGTCTCTTTTTGTTGGTCAACTATTGCAAGTGCATCAAGTTTAGATAGAAGAACAATTTGTTTTTTAATTCCTTTTGAATCATTAAAAAACCAACCAATTATAAATAATATAACTATAAGCACAGGTAAAAAATATATCATACTCATAATTTATCCTTTTACTTTAGTTAATAAATTATTTATAAATAAACCAAATCCAACCCAAACGACAATAAAAAACATTTGTATTTGACCTTCGCTTGTTCCAAAAAAGTGTTCGTCTAAAACGCCATCCATTGATCCATCCATCATTTCATAAATAAAAATAACTAATCCTATAATCATATAACTACCGACTTTTACTTCTTTTGTAGATGCCGTAATCTCTTGTTTTATTTCACCTTGATCGTGTAATGTTTTTCTTAGTTTTTCCAATGTATTTGAAAACTTTCCACCGGATTGCCTTCCTATTGAGATAGTCAAGTAAAAAATTCGTAGTTCTTTTGATTCTACTAGTTTGAACATTTTTTCAAAAGATTTATCTTCTCCTATAATGTCTTTTTCAATTAAATAAACATTAAATGTTTCTTTTGTAAATTTTGATTTTGATGTTATTACAGATTTTTTTAAAGCTTGTTCAAAACCTACTCCACTTTTCATCATACTAGTAACTTTATCAATAATTATTTTTAAACCAAAGTTAAATTCTTCTTGTCTATTATCAATAATCTTTTTTAATACTAATAATGGGAAAAATGCAAAAAGTAACCAACTTATTATAAATACAATAGGATTTGTAATTGCAAAATTTATAAAAGTAGCTGATAGAAAACCAAATACAACACAGACTACAATAAAAACAATTTCTGAAAAGGGAGAGATAAAACCTGCATATGCAAGTCTTTTACCTAACCAATTTCTTTCTTCTTTAGAGAAAATAGATTGTTTTTTATTTTCATCTAAAATTTCATTATGATCTTTAGAAAGAACTTTAATAATTTTATGTCTTTTATTGAATTCAAAGTAAAAATTGTAAGCTAAAATACTTAGTAATACCAATAATATAGGTATTATTATAATTAAAGCTATAAGTTCCGTAGTCATTATTAATAATCTCTTTCTATTTTTTGGAAATGAGGCCATTTATGAAAAATTTGTGGGTCTTGATGTAAGAAAACATCAATAAATTCATCTTTCCATCCACACATTTTATCTGGTAGGTCTTTACTTAATTCATCAATTAACATAGTTCTTGGCATTTCAAATTCTTTATTAAAAATTGATATATCAATAGCTACACCAAACATATTCATTTGGTCTATTGTTCTACTTGGAGTTGAAATTACTTCAAAACTTCCTTTTGTTTTTGTCATATCACTTGTATCTCTTTTAAATTCGAATATATTATTAAGAGAGATTACAGAGTTATCTTCTATTCTTCTTTCAACTTCAGATATAGTAATAAGTTTTCTTGACCCATCTGGAAATCTTACTAGTTGGATAATAATATCAACTGCCGAAACAATTTGTGCTCGTATGAAGTTAATATTTGCACTTGGTCTTGCTTCTAAATACATGTTTTCAACTCTTACAAGTGCTTCTTTTGTATTATCTGCATGGACTGTTGTCATTGAACCTGGATGTCCTGTATTCATTGCATTTAACATAACAACAATTTCTTGACCTCTACACTCCCCAACGATAATTCTTCTTGGAGAAGACCTTAAAGCAGAACGCAATAAAAAGTCCAAAGGAATAGCTCCTTTCCCTTCTTCATTAGCCATTCTTGCTTCATAAGATCTAATTGAATGACATGGCATTTGTGGTTGCATTTCTTTTGTATCTTCAATAACCATTAATTGTTCATTGTCATCAACAAATCTTGTAAGAGCATTCAAGAAAGTTGTTTTACCACTAGATGTACCACCAGAAACAATGAGGTTACATTTACCTTTTGCAACTTTCAATAGAAAATAAGCCATCTTATAGTCCATTTGTCCGGATTCTATTAAGAATTCAAGTAATAATGGCAAATCATTAAACTTTCTTATTGTAATACAACTTCCTTCATTTGCAGCAATTGGAGGAATTTGGACTTCAACCCTTGACCCATCCTTAAGTTTACTTGACATAATAGGATGAGCTTCATCAATTTTTCTATTATTTTCAGCAAGCATTTTATCAATTACTTTTCTTAATTCGTCTTCACTTCTAAAGGTAAATGGTGTTTGTACTGTTTTCCCTTTATAAATAATATCTATGTAGTCTTTTGTATTAACAATAACATCATTTAATCCCTCTTTTGCAATATCAAATAGTGCAGTAATTGGACCATATCCTATAACATTATTTATAATAAATTCTTTTATATCTTCTAAAATATTTTTTGGTAAATTTGTAGTTTGTTTAAATGAGAGAATAAATTCAGGCAATGCATCTTCTAGAGAATCTCTAGTAATTACTTTATCAGATTTAAGATTAATCATAAAAGTATCATTAATTTCATATGCTATATCTAAGAGTTTTTGATCAAGGTAAATTTTAGGAAAAATTAATCCTGTTTCTTTAGATCTTTTTTTTACTTTTTCAATTTTTTCACGATTTATTTTTTCATTGATATTTTTAGTTTCTTCTTCACTATAATCAAATGATTGATTTTTGATTTCTTTTTTTTGTTCTTCTTCTGAAATTAATGAACGTAAATTTCTCAAAATTAATCCTCTGTCTCTTATACACATCTGACGCTGCCGACGAAGAGGATAGT
>CAJXPH010000156.1 GCA_913057765.1 uncultured Campylobacteraceae bacterium | reverse complement strand
GGCTCGGAGATGTGTATAAGAGACAGTTAATATGGTGTTAATATAGTATTTACTTTCTGTAATCTTTAACCTTTATAATTTCAATAAAAAGAAAAGGTTTATCATGACAACAAGTAAAAAAAGAGAGATTGCAACATCTTTTACAACTCTAACATTTTTAGTAATTTCGATAAGTGGGGTAATGATGTTCTTTCATGTGTTTGAAATGCAAGTAAAAGCTTTACATAATATTCTAGGTTTAGTATTTGTAATAGCAGGAGGAGTTCACGTAATTATGAACTGGAAAAGTATGAAAAATTATTTTTCAAAAAAAGTCTTTATTTCAGCAACTATAATCGTAATAATTGCAAGTACAGGATTAATCTTTGCAAGTTCAAACCAAGGGAATAATCCAAAAATGGTTCTTATGCAAAGTATGATTAATGCACCAATTGAGAATTCCTTTCAAGTATTAAATATAAAATATAAAGAAGCAACAAAGAAACTTGAATTACAAAATATAAGAATATTAGATAATGAAAGTATTGATGATATTGCAAAAGCTAATAAAACTAGTCCCTTTAAAATTGTTGCAATAATAACATCAAAATAAAGAGCTAATTTTAGCTCCTTATTAAATTGTAATTTTTATTTAGTACAATTACACAAAATTAATAAAGAGTATTATTGCCAAGAAAAAAACTTAAAAAAATTTTGCCAACACATGAGAAGATAAAAAAACAAAAATTTCTAAAGATATTTGGAAACTTTTTACATAAAAGAGAAATTTGGAGTTTATCTAGAAAAAGAGTTGTAACAGGGGTCTTCATAGGTATTTTTGTTGCAATGCTTCCTATGCCACTTCAAATGGTATTAGCATGTTTTTTAGCAATTGTATTGAATGCAAATTTACCAATTAGTTTCATATTGATTTTTATATCAAATCCACTTACTATGCCTCCAATATTTTATTTTGAATATAAAATAGGAAACCTTTTTCTAAAACCAGAAAATATAATAGAGTTTAATTTTGATTCAATGTACGACAATTTTGATCAAATAGCTCTGTCACTTTGGACAGGAGCAATTATTGTTGGCATATTTACAAGTGTAATTTGCACAATAATAGTAAATTTTCTTTGGATATATACAGTTAAAAAAAATAGGAAAAGCAGTCTAAAAACTCATAAAAAGTGAATCTTTTTATGAGTTTTTATCTAATTATCTAGCGTAAGATTGAGCTCTTAACTCACGTATAACATTAACTTTAATTTCACCTGGATATTGAACTTTTTCTTCAATCTCTTTAGCAATCTCAGTTGCAAGTAAAATAGCTTCATCATCATTTACTAAATCAGCTTTCACTACTACTCTTACTTCACGTCCTGCGTTAATTGCATATGCATTAAGAACACCAGTTTTAGAAGTAGAAATATTTTCAACTTCTTCAACCCTTTTTAGGAAGCTTTCAAGAACTTCTCTTCTAGCTCCTGGTCTTGCAGCACTTAAAGCATCCGCTCCACAAACTGCAGCTGACTCTACATTAATTGGTTCTTCATGTCCATGATGTGCATAAATACCATTTATAACAGTAGGTGGCTCATCGTATCTTCTACAGATTTCTGCGCCAAGATCTACATGTGAACCTGGCATGTCATGAGTAAGGGCTTTACCAATATCATGTAATAAACCAGCACGTCTTGCTAAGATTGTATCTCCACCCATTTGAGCAGCTAATAAACCTGCTAAATGTGCAACTTCTAATGTATGTGCTAATGCATTTTGTCCATAAGAAGCTCTATATCTTAATCGTCCAACTAATTTAGTAAGTTCTGGATGCATAGATTTAATTCCAAGCTCTAGAACTACATCTTCACCCTCTTTTAACATGTTTTTGTCAAATTCAGTTTTAACTTTATTGTAAATTTCTTCTATTCTTGCAGGCTGGATTCTTCCATCTTCTAGAAGCGCTTGAATTGTTTTTGTAGCAATTGCTCTTCTATATAAATTAAAAGATGAAATAGTAATCATATTTGGAGTATCATCAATGATAATATCAACACCTAATAACATCTCAAGAGCCTTAATATTTCGCCCTTCTTTACCAATAATTTTACCTTTAGTTTCATCATCTTTAATTGGTAAATTATTAATAAGTCTTTCTGCTGCAAATTCTCCTGCATATCTAGTAACTGCTTGAGATAACATATTGTTAATCTCATCTTTACTTTCTTGCTCTGCAACTTTATATTTTTTTCTAAAGATTGAAGCAATTGTTGCTCTAGAATCTTCTTTTACTTTTTCAAGCATAAGTCCTTTTGCTTCTTCAGTTGTTAATCCTGAAGCATTTTCTAGTACTTTTATAGCTTTTTCAATCTTTTCGTCAAATGTTTTTTGTTGTCTTTTTAGACCCTCTTTAATTGTTGTTATTTTTTCATTTTTTTCAACAATCTCTGTTTTCTGTTCTTTTATTATTTTTAATTCTGACTCTAGGTGATGATTTAGTTCCTTCTCTTTCTTTTCAATTTTTGAAAGCATGTCATCATATTCTCGTCTAGCAGTCTTAAACTCTCTATCATTATCTCTCTTGGCTTTAATTTGCGCATCTTTTAAAACAACTTCTGCTTCATGCTCAATAACTGTAGCTTTAGCTTTTGCTTGTTCTATATAAATATCAAATTTAGCTTTGTTGATTTTTTTTACTACGAAGATTGTAACTGCAATACTTACTAATGCAACAACAACTCCTACTATTACTAATTCCATATTTAAAACCTTAACTTGTAATTATGTAATCGGCTTGAATATCGTATTTGTCTGTTATGCTTTCATTTGTTTTGCAAAGTGTCAATTGAGTAAAAACAACAGTTGGTTTATAATTTAACCTGTAAAAAAATCTATCATACATTCCACGTCCAAAACCAATTCTCTTGCATTCTCCATCAACTCCTACGACAGGAACTATTGCAAGATCAATATCTTTATGTATGCAAAAAGAGTTTTTAGGCTCTTTAATACCAAATTTTTTGGTTTCTAAGGGTAATCTATACTTTACTAATTTAAAACTGTCCTCGACCATAAAAGGAACATAAACATTTTTATGCTCTTTTCTTAAGTCATTTATTAATGGAAGTACATCAACTTCCATCCCCATAGGAATATATAACAAAATGTTTTTTGCTTTATATCTATCTATAAATTTTTTTAATTTTTTTACTGTTTTTTTATCTTTATAAAACTTTGAAAAGCGGCTTGAAAACTCTAATCTTTTAATACACGATTTTCTAAAATCACTCTTGTGATTTTCTTCCATATTTAAGCCTTACTAGGGTAAAATTCTTACCTTAAAATTATTTTACCAATAAGGAAATGAAATGCAGTTTAAAAAAATAGCATTTTTTGTAATTTCAGCAACTATACTGTTTACGGGATGTGATTCAAAAAAAGAAGAAAAGCAGGAAGTAAAAAAAGAAGTTGTGAAAAAAGAACAAACAAAATTTAAATTAACTACTACAAATAATGCAATTATTGAATTAGAAAAAACTAAAGATAAACTTATATTTAAAGGTTTTGAGGGGAAAGTTGTATTACTAAACTTTTGGGCAACATGGTGTCCTCCTTGTAAAGCTGAGATTCCACATCTTAATAACTTAAAAGAAAAATATAAAGATAGATTTGAGATTATCGCCCTTGCTATGGGGGAAAGAGGTGGAAAGATGACATCCTCAGAAAACATGAATGCATTTATTGAAGAATACAAAATCAATTATCCTATTACTAATACAAAAGAGAACTTTTTAGTTTCTGATGCAATGGGAGGGATAAAAACTATTCCTACTATGTTTATGATTGACCCCACGGGTAAGATTGTACAAAAATATGTTGGTGTTGTTCCAGAAGAAATGATGGAACTTGATATTAACAGAGCCTTAGGAAAATAATATATGTTTAGTTTTTTTAAAAAGAAAAAAGAAGAAGAACAAGTTGAAAAAGTAGAAGAAGAGCTTATTCAAGAGATATCAGAAGAGATTACTCAGACTACTGAAGAAAAAATTGAAGAAGTAATTACAGAAAATATTGTTCAAGAAGAAGAAAAAAAAGAAGAAATAGTTGAAGAACTATCACAAGAAGAAAAAAAAGGTTTCTTTTCAAGAGCATTATCAAAAACATTTGACAACATTAAATCTGTAGTTCCCCATAAAAAAGAAAAAATCGCTTTTGATGAAATAGAAGAACTTTTAATTGAAGCCGATATGGAATATGAAATCATCGAAAAAGCTATGGATGGACTTCCAGAAGAAATAACTAGAAAACAATTAAGACACAGACTAGTAATGCTTTTTGAACATGCACCTGATGTTGATCTTTCAAATCTACCCAAACCATTTGTAAGGCTTATTATTGGTGTTAATGGAGCAGGTAAAACTACTACTATTGCTAAACTTGCAAATAAAACAAAAAAAGAAGGTCATTCAGTTATTCTAGGTGCTGGAGATACATTTAGGGCCGCAGCAATTGAACAACTTGCAACTTGGGCAGCAAAAATTGATGTTCCAATTATCAAAACAAAACAAGGTCATGATGCCAGTGCAGTTGCATATGACACTATTTCGTCAGCCGTTGCAAAAAATATTGATAATGTAATTATAGATACAGCAGGTCGTCTTCAAACTCAAACAAACTTAAGTAATGAGCTTAAAAAAATTGTAAAAGTATGTGGAAAAGCAATGGATGGTGCGCCACATCAAAAACTTATGATTTTAGATGGAACTCAAGGGAATACAGCAATTGCTCAGGCAAAAGCATTTAATGAAATGGTGGGGATAGATGGAATTATTGTAACAAAACTTGATGGGACAGCAAAAGGTGGAGCACTTTTCTCTATCTCAAATCAACTTGAACTTCCAATCTTCTTTGTTGGAGTTGGTGAAAAACAAGATGATTTAATTGAATTCAGTCCTGATAATTTTGTTGATTCAATACTAGACCAAATTTACACAGAAGAAAAATAAAATAGTAAGCTTTTGCTTACTATTTAAAAAATTAAATTACTTTTAAACACCCTCTTAAATATAATCAATTTTTAGTATTATATATTTCTATTTATACATAAAGGAAAATCATGGATATAAACATAATACTAACCTTTGCCACAATCTCTTTACTCTTAGTTGTATCTCCTGGTCCAAATGGCGTACTAATACTAAAAACAGTTCCTCTTCACGGGAAAAGAAGTGCAATGAATAATGTCTTCGGAATACTTAGTGCAACTTACTTACACGGAATATTATCATTTTTTGGATTATCTGCTATTATCCTAAGTTCTGCTGAGTTATTTATGGTTATAAAAATATTAGGAGCTTTATATTTATTATTCCTAGGACTTAAATCATTTTATTCAATAATTAAAAAAGAAGAAAAGGAAAAAGTAGAAGAAATTCTACAAAAAGAAATAAATAAAGACAAAAAAAGAAGTCATGCATTATCTTTTGGAGAAGGTTTTTTAACCCAAATACTTAACCCAAAAGTTTCTATGTTCTATCTTGCGGCATTCCCTCAACTTATTGATTTTAAAAACGCTGTTTTTATAGATATATTATTATTAACATCAGTTCATGCAATAACAATATTCATTTGGTTTACACTGTTTATTGTTTTATTAGGAAAATCTTCAAAAGCATTTGAATCAAAAACTGTTAAAAACCTTGTACAAGGATTAACGGGAACTGTATTCTTATATTTTAGTTATAAAATATTAAACGTAGAGACTACAAAGTAGTCTCTATTCTAAAAATAAGCCAATCTTTCTAAAATAGCTCTCTATATTTTCAAAAGAATGATTTCCACCCTCTTCTATTATTAGTTCACTATTAGGTAATTTTTCAACTGCATCATAATAATCTAATACTTCATCATCTGTTTGTAAAAGTGTTATAAAATTCTCTTGTTTTAAAACCTCTTGAACTTCTAAGCCTTTTAAAGTTTGAATATGTTCTGCTGTCACTTCAAATGACGAAGCATCATAATAATTCATAGCCATTCCAACTTTATCCAAAGTCTTATATGGATAAATTGCTGGATTTATTAAAACTGCTTTTAAATTATACTTGCTTGCTAAATGAATTGCGTAATATCCTCCAAGGGAAGACCCAACTAATCCAACTGTTTCATCTTTTTCTAAAAGTACTTCTATTAATTGTTCTAAAGTATCTATTGCCAAACTTGGCACATATGATAATGAAGGAGCTATTACTTCTTCTTCAAAATACTCTCTAAAAAGACTTGCTTTCCCACCATGTCCACTGCTTCCAAATCCATGTATATATATAATCATTTATTATTCCTATTTAATATTTTGATAAAAAATTATCAACTTGTTTTGTATATTCATTATTTAATCCTAATTTTTTATTCAAATCTTTATGACTTAAATCTATTTTTAGAACTTCCGTATGTGTATTTAGTTTTTTTAATTTTCTAATATAAGTTTCAGATTTTTTACAAGATTTTCTTCTCTTTGTAGAACCTGTCTCTTATACACATCTGACGCTGCCGACGAAGAGGATAGTGTAGAT
>CAJXPH010000155.1 GCA_913057765.1 uncultured Campylobacteraceae bacterium | reverse complement strand
CGAGATCCTCTCTGGTCTCGTGGGCTCGGAGATGTGTATAAGAGACAGAATATAGATAGTATAAAAAAGATTAATGCAAATATTTTTTGAAAAATGTTTAGTTTAATACTTTCTTCTTTCTGGCTATTCTTATATCCATTAAATATAGAGTTTAATGTTCCATGTTCATTATGTAATAGTTTATCTATAGCAATTCCCGCTAAATGAGCAAATATAAGTACATATAAAAAATTTGCAAAAAATTCATGTAAGTCTTCATATAATCCATTTTTATTTAAGCTTGAAAACAAACCTTTAGATTCTTCTGCTCCAAGAGTTATTCCTCCTGTTAAAATTATAATAGGTACTACTATTAAAATAGCTATCATTATAAAAGATGCGATGGGATTATGTCCGATGTATTTTTGTTCTTTATCAAAAATATTTATTGCAAACTCTTTTGTTTTTTTTAAATTAAGAGGAAAGTCTTTAAATAAAGAGTATTTTGGTCCAAATAATCCCCATCCTAACCTAAAAGTAAGAGGTAGTAGTAAAGCATAACCAGCAATTGC
The DNA here is from genome assembly GCA_913057765.1 of uncultured Campylobacteraceae bacterium. GTDB lineage: Bacteria > Campylobacterota > Campylobacteria > Campylobacterales > Arcobacteraceae > Halarcobacter. The sequence goes on along the minus strand of CAJXPH010000155.1, from coordinate 6,035 downwards.
ATGATAGATAATTAAATCATCGTCTTCTGTTAAATAACATACGACAATTAGTAATACAAAAGACCAGTGAAAAACTCTAGTAGGTAGACTCCAAATATAAGATCGATTCATTAATAGTCCTTAAAAGATATATAGTTTTTTTAGAATTATATATCTTATTTATGAATAGATTATGAACAAAGAATTAAATTCTTTTCATATACTTTTTAAAAAATTGATAAACCAGTTTTAGTTGTAAATAATTCTAAGGCTTTTGTCCCTATTAATGAATTACCTTGTTTATTTAATTTAGGGCTATAAACACATAGTGCCATTTTCTTAGGAACTACTGCAACAATTCCTCCTCCAACACCACTTTTCCCAGGTAGACCGACTTTGTATGCAAAGTCTCCTGATGCATCATAATGTCCACAAGTTAGCATTAGTGAGTTTATTCTTTTTGCTTTTGCTTCATTAATCATGATTTGATTTGTAATAGGTTGTGTTCCATGGTTTGCTAAAAATAACATTGAATGTGCTAATTGTTTTGTATTCATCATGATTGAACATTGTTTAAAATATGTCTCAATTACTTTTTCCGTATTGTTATCAATATTTTTAAAACTTTTCATAAGATTAATTAAACTTAGGTTTCTATATCCATGTTTTAATTCTGATTGATAAATCCCTTCATTAAAATCAATAGAGTCATAATTTGAAGTTTTTTTGATGAATTGTAATACTTCATCAAAAGTATTATCTTTATATATTGATATTAAAGAGTCTGTTGTTACAATAGCTCCTGCGTTTATAAATGGATTTCTAGGGATTCCATTTTCATATTCTAGTTGAACTAGAGAGTTAAAAGGATCACCCGAAGGTTCATGTCCAACTTTTTTATACAATTCTTTACTATAGTTTTCAAGTGCGAGGGTAAAGGTAAACACTTTAGAAATACTTTGAATTGAAAAGTTTTTATCACTGCATCCAATATGATACTCATCTCCTTCAACAGTAACAATACTCATTGCAAAATCATTTGGATTTGCTTTTTCAAGTGCTGGTATATAATTTGCTACTTTTCCTTCTTTGAAAAGTGGTTTAATTTCATTTTGTATTTCGGCTAATATTGATTGATAATTCATCTTCATCTTCATAGTTTTTTTATTAGTATATCAAATAAAAGAATATAAAAAGTGTTCTTTTACGTAAGAATGCTTAAGAATATTGTAATTAACTGGTAATCAGACTATTATTTATACCTTAAATTAAGCTAGCTTTTAGTATAATCGCGAAAATTAAATGTAAAGAGAATCAATTTATGAGAGATATTAGAAATATTGCCGTTATCGCACACGTTGACCACGGTAAAACTACATTAGTAGACGAATTATTAAAACAATCTGGAACTTTCACTGCTCACCAAGAAGTAGATGAAAGAGTAATGGACAGTAACGATATTGAAAAAGAAAGAGGAATTACTATTCTTTCTAAGAATACTGCTGTTGATTACGAAGGTGTAAGAATTAACATTATTGACACTCCTGGCCATGCTGACTTTGGTGGAGAAGTTGAACGAGTTCTTAAGATGGTTGACTGTGTACTTTTATTAGTAGATGCTCAAGAAGGTGTTATGCCTCAAACTAAGTTTGTTGTTAAGAAGGCATTATCATTAGGTCATAGACCAATTGTTGTTATTAACAAAATTGATAAACCAGGTTCTGATGCTGATAGAGTTGTTGATGAAGTATTTGACCTATTTGACCAAATGGGTGCAAATGAAGAGCAATTAGAATTCCCAGTTGTATATGCAGCAGCTAGAGATGGTTATGCAAAACTTGCTTTAGAAGATGCTAATGAGAATTTAATTCCATTATTTAAAACAATTTTAGAAGAAGTTCCAAAACCAAAAGGTTCTGATGAAAATGGTCTTCAATTACAAGTATTTACACTTGATTATGATAACTTCATTGGAAAAATCGGTATTGCTAGAATCTTCAACGGTACTATTTCAATGGGTGAAACTGTAACTTTAGTTAAAGCTGACGGCGAAAAACTAAAAGGTAGAGTAACTAAACTTATCGGATTTAAAGGTGTTGATAGATTTGACATCCAAACTGCTGGTACTGGTGATATTGTTGCTGTTGCTGGTTTTGAAACAATTGATGTTGGTGATTCACTTTGTGATCCTGCTAACCCAATGCCACTAGATCCTATGCATATTGAAGAGCCTACACTTTCTGTAACATTTGCAGTAAATGATTCTCCATTAGCAGGAACTGAAGGTAAATTTGTAACTTCTAATAAGATTGATGAAAGATTAGCTTCAGAGATGAATACTAATATTGCAATGAATTATGAACAAACTGGTGAAGGTAAATTTAAAGTTAACGGAAGAGGTGAACTTCAAATTTGTATCCTTGCTGAAAACATGAGAAGAGAAGGTTTTGAGTTTTGTATTGGTAGACCAGAAGTAATCGTAAAAGTAGAAAATGGTGTGACTTTAGAGCCATTTGAACATTTAGTAATTGATTTACCAGATGAATTTACAGGTGCAATTATCGAAAAACTTGGAAAAAGAAAAGCTAATATGACTAACATGGTGCCAATGGGTTCTGGTTATACAAGATTAGAATTTGAAATTCCTGCTCGTGGATTAATTGGTATTAGAACTGAGTTCTTAACTGAAACAAAAGGTGAGGGTGTTATGAATCACTCATTCTTAGATTTTAGAGCACATTCTGGAATTGTTGAATCTAGAAAATATGGTGCTTTAGTATCTATGGAAGGTGGAGAAGCTGTTGGTTATTCAATCTTCAACTTACAAGATAGAGGAATCATGTACATTAAGCCACAAGATAAGGTTTATAACGGAATGGTAATTGGACAACATGCAAAATCAAATGATTTAGATGTTAACCCAATTAAAGCTAAACAACAATCAAACGTTAGATCTTCTGGTGCAGATGAAGCTATTAAGCTTATCCCACCAAGAGTTATGTCTTTAGAAAACGCACTAGAGTGGATTGAAGAAGATGAGCTAGTTGAAGTTACTCCTATCTCTGTTAGAGTTAGAAAAAGAGAACTAGACCCAGTTGCTAGAAAAAGAACTGCTAAAAAAGCTAAATTCGCTGAATAAAATTTAAAAAATAAATTTTATCAAAGGGGAAAGAGCTTTTTAGCTCTTTCCCCTTTTTTTATGTCTAAAAACTAGAAATCTTAATAAAAAGGAAGAAATTGATGTCCGACGATATGTCAAAGAGGATAAACAAAAATATAAAAATTAAATAGGAGAATTTTTTTCTCCTATTATTAAGGAGAAAAAAATGAATAATATAAATATAAATGATTATTTAATAGTTATAGGAATACAAACTATTACTATATTTACAAGTTTTGTTTTAGTTACAAACTAATTTAATTTTTCGAGAGGTTAATTATGAAAACATATATAAAAAGTTTTGAGTATATTGATGCAGAATATGAGTTACTGGAATTAGAATTTTTATTTAATCAATGCAATTATGGCAGGATTGAATATTGATTTATATTTAGGGGTTTTAGTAAGTATAATTCTAATATTAGGTTTACTAATTAAAAAATAAAAAATTATTTTCTATAATTTACTTTAATCTTATCACCAATAAATTTTGGTTTAGTATTTAAAACATTAATGTCTAAAAAGGCTTTAATCCCAGCTAGAAATTCTCTAGCTTCCATTCTTTTTGCGGCAGTGGTACCTTTGATATCACGTGCTGCAAAACCAATAGCTTTATGCCCTTTTTCGTCGGCTATATATAAAGCTCTTTTTAAATGAAAATCTTGGGAGATAATAATATAATCGTCTAAATCAAATATTTCTTTTGCTCTTACGACTGAATCAAAAGTTCTAAATCCAGCATGGTCTTTGGCTATATATTTAGCAGGGATACCTTTTTTAACTAGATCTTTAAACATAGTTGTTGTTTCGTCATAATATCTAGTACCATTATCTCCAGATACAACGATGGCATCAATTTTCTTTGCTTCCCATAATTTAATAGCAGCTTCAATTCTGTAGGTATAAAAATAGTTCTGCTTTCCTTTTTTTACATACTTTGCAGTTCCAAGGAGCAAAGCAGCTCTTTTTTTTGGAATTTTATTTATATCTTTATAAATGAGGTTATCGGATGTAGTATCTTCTGCCTGAAGATTTAGAAAACTAAATAAGCCTAGAAAAAATAATGATTTGTAAATGTATTTCATGGGTGTAATTATAATGTATATAAAAAAGTATGAGCTTAAATTTTTATAGAAAATCCCTAATTATATTTTTAAAAAATCATGCTTAAAAACTATCTCAAAACAAGCACCAGTATATTTATTTTCATTGTAGATAAATGTTTCATTAGATACTTTTATTGTAGCATTGTGATGTTCCTTTAAAATCTGATAAGTCATAGATAAACCTATTCCTGTGCCAATACTTTTGTGTTTTGTGGTGAAATAAGGGTCAAATATCTTATTTATAATATTCTTATCTATTCCTCCACCATTATCTTTTACTGATAAAATAAAAGAATTACCTATTTTATGAGTATTAATAAAAATGAATTTATTGATATTTTTTTCAGAGTTTTCTCTAATAGCATCTTTTGAATTATTAATAATATTAATTAGTGCCTGAATTAATTCATTTTCAAAACCATATATTAATATGTCTTCTTTTGTTGACTGAACTATTTGAATATCATTATTTTTCATAGCAGGAGATAAAATTGATAAAGCTTTTTCAATAAGTTTAGAAACATATATTTTTTCTTTATCATTTTTATTTTTAATAAAATCTCTAAAATCATCTATTGTTTTTGATAGGTATTGAACTTGTAAAGTAATGCTATCCATATCATCTAATAGCTCTTCTTCTTTTAGCATATTGAATTCACTTTTTACTTTTGTTCCTGAAGCAACTGTTGAAATCACACTCAATGGCTGTCTCCATTGATGAGCAATATTCCCAATCATTTCACCCATTGAAGCTAATTTAGCTTGTGACTCAATTAACTTATTTTGTGTTATATCTCTTGAGATACCTAAATAACCATATATTTTATTATTTTTATCTCTAAGAGGAGTGACTGAAAGTGAAACAGGAATGTGTTTACCTTCCTTAGTTACATATGTCCATTCATGTTCATTATTAAATCCAATATTTGATTTTGAAATAAATACTTCAAACCCTGCTTTTATTTCCTTATTTAATTCTTTTGAAAACTCTTCTGCTCTTTGTACAACTTCTTTTTCCAAATGAAATTTTTCAGGAGTATGAATATTAACAATCTCTTCAGCCCGATATCCTAGAAGTTTTTCAGTTTCTTTATTTATTTGTTTTATAATTCCATTTTTATCAGTACGAACAATTAGATATCCTGAGTTATCAAAGATTGTTGTTTGAAGTTCTAATGCTTCATATAATTTCTTTTCATTATTTTTTTCATTTGAAACATCATAAAACCAGCCAATCATAGCACTTTCACCATCAAAGTCTATATTCATATATGAAGCTAATGCCCATACATTTTTATTCTCTATATTTAATTTAATAAGTCTATTATATATGGATTTATTTTTTTCTAAAGTTTTAACAATTTCTTCATATTCTTCTTGTTTAAGATAATAGTTTTTTGGATTTTTATAAATAGTGTCTTTTTCATCTAAATGTAAAAGTTTTGAATATGCTTTATTTGCAAAAATTACATTTTCACCCTTGTTTTTTGCAATTCTAACGGCAATTGGACTAAGTTCTAAAAGATACTTTAATCTACTTTGTTCATTTTTTAGAGTACTTGTTGACTTTTTAATTGAACTAATCATTTTATTTATACTATATGTTAGATTGTTTATTTCAATAAGTGGATTGTTTGAGATATGTTTTATTGGCATACCATTTTCATCTCTTTTAGAGATTGTTTGAATAATATCGTGTATTGGTTTTAATATAAAAATACGAATAGCAATAAATAAAGAGAGTATAAGCTGTCTCTTATACACATCTGACGCTGCCGACGAAGAGGATA
>CAJXPH010000154.1 GCA_913057765.1 uncultured Campylobacteraceae bacterium | reverse complement strand
GCAGCGTCAGATGTGTATAAGAGACAGATCTATTTATCCATTCTTCATTAAACACTTTAAAATCTTCTGCATATTTATTTTCAAAATCTATAATCAATACTTTTTCATCTTCTCTTTTTCTTTGCACTTCCAAAACTCTAGGATATGTTGACTTTTCATCTAAAAGTTCTTCAAACTCATCAAGGGCATGCCACAAGTTATATTCCATACCTGAAAGCATATTTTGAACAGCAACAGTAACATCTTTATGTTGACTATCTAGTCCTGCTATTTTTTCTTTTCCTATTTCACTTAATGAAATATTAGTTTTTCGTCCATCTGTCTTATCTTTTTTTTCGATTAACATTCCAGCTTTGGACATTTCTCTTATAATTTTTACAACTGAAACATGTGATTGACCTATCTCATTTGCAATTTCTGTTACAGTTTTTGGATTTTTGTCTTGGGAAAGTGAAAAAACAACGGGATACCATTTTTGCTTAATATCTACATTATACAATTCAAACATCTTTTCTGCATCTTTAGCTAATCTTTCACTAAGCATTCTAAGCCTAGTACCAATTGCCATAACACCAGTTTTATCAAATAAATTATTCATAAAAACCTCTATAATAGTAAATACGTAAGTAGTTAAATATTATAACATTTTAAAGTTTGTGACTAATACCACTAAAAGTTGGACTTGCTTTTTGTACCATGTGAGTATTTGTATCTATTGGATTATTTAATATCTTCACTAACCCTATTATCATATAAAACATCATTAGAATTTTAAAACATTTCATAATTTTTCCTTTTATGTAACTAGTTACGTAATTATACATACAAAAAAATTAAATGTCAATATGAATGTGGGGAATATAATTAAATATATTCTTTAAGTCTTTTGTTTTTAAATAGAAGTATCATTATAGAAATATTAATAAAAAGGATTTACTATGAATTATTTAAAAAAACTCACTGTCATAATTGCATCATTAGCAACAGCAAGTAGTTTATATGCACATTCCCATGACCCATTTGAAAAAGTCCAAATAACAAGTATAAATGTAAACAATGGCATACATATGCTTATGGGTCAAGGTGGGAATATTGGTCTTTCGGTGGGAGAAGATGGCATTTTTATGATTGATGACCAATTCGCGCCATTAAGTAAAAAAATTAAAACATCCATTTCTAAAATTTCTAAAAAACCAATAAAGTTTCTTATAAATACACATTGGCATTTTGACCATACAGGGGGAAATGAAAACTTTGCAAAAGATGGCATTGTGATAGTTTCTCATGATAATGTAAGAAAAAGAATGTCAAAAGACAACTTTATAAAAGCATTTAATAAAAAAATCCCTGCAGCAAAGAAAGTTGCTCTTCCAATGGTTACATTTAATGATTCGATTTCTTTTTTCTTAAACAATGAAGAAATAGAAATAATCCACCAATCAAATGCTCACACAGATGGAGATAGTGTAGTTTTCTTTAAAACTTCAAATGTTATCCATACAGGAGATATATATTTTAATGGATTTTATCCATTTATTGATAGCTCTAGTAAGGGAAGTATTGATGGAGTTATAAAATCAGTAAATTATATATTAACAAGAGTAGATGATAAAACAAAAATCATCCCAGGTCATGGTAAGCTTTCAAACAAAAATGAACTAATAAACTATCGAGATACATTAGTTATATTAAGAGATAGAATGAAAAGTCTTGTAAAAGAAGGTAAAACGGTAGAAGAAGTTGTAGCATTAAAACCAAATGCAGACTTAGATAAAACTTGGGGAAAAGGTTTTTTAAATCCTGAAAAATTTTTAAGAATTTTATATGATGTTGTAAAATCAAATAACTAGAGTTAGAACTCTAGTTATTTTGTTGCAGCAGCTTTTGTAATTCCAGCTAATGCTTTTTCTACTTTTCCTAAAACTTTTTCGCAACCTTTTAAATTGTGCCTTTGAACAAGATATTTAGGGTCATTGTACGATATCCAAACCTTCTTCATATCATCTTTCCAGATTAGGGCTTTTTGTGGTAAATCAAGAGCAACTGTTTGTTGACATTTCATTAAAGGACTTCCTACTTTTGGATTTCCAAAAATTATAAGTTCTGTATCTCTAATATCAATACCTATGCTTTTTGCACCTTGGGAATGATTAATATGATTAAATATTTTCATTCCTTTTTTCTTTAAAATAGTCTCTAAACGCTCTGAAGTTTCTTTTACAGAAAAGTCACTAGACACATTAACAATACCAGAAGCCATAGCTGATATAGCTAAAGTAAATATAACTCCGGAAGCAAACATTTTTTTCATATTCATCCTTTTTAAATAATTTTATATAATATATAAAGACTGTTTAGTCTTTGTAAATAGAAATTAAAAAGATGTTTTATTCATATTTAGTTATAATTCAAAAAAATATAGGATAAATTATGAGTAAAGTAAAAGAATTAGAAGAGTTACTAAAAAAAGACATTATGGTAGAACTTGAAGAATCTATTGAACAATTAGTTTCTCAAATCAAAAAAAAGAAGAATGACAATGCATTAAAAGACGAAGTAAAATACATGAGAGATGTACAAAAATACTTTGATGATGTGTTAGTTGATATTGATAAAGATATTCTTACAGAAGAAGATGCCGAAGAAATTTTAGGTGCACTTGATGATATGAGAGTAGATGACGAAGAGGTTTAATTAACCTCTTCTAATCTATCTTTTAAAAACACTTAAAAATTAACTCTAATACACTTTTATTTTATTTAATTTAGTAAAAAATCATATAATCTACTATTATTAAAATTATTATAAATTATTATGCTAGGAAAATTAATGTCAGACTTTGAAATATACGAAATTATAAATATTTTAGGTTTAGGAATAGGTATTATTTTTGGAATGATTGCTCAAAAGAAACAGTTTTGTTTTAGTGGTTCTATCAAAGATTATATACTAACAAAATCGACCATGAGAGGTTCTTCAGTAATCATGGCTATTATCGTTGCCATAATATCTACTAGTTTAGTCTCATCATATTATGAAATTGATTTAACCGAATCAAACTACTATAGAGAAAATATAAACTACTTTTCAATAATCATTGGAGGCCTACTATTTGGAATAGGAATGATGTTAGCAGATGGTTGTAGCAATAGACATTTGATTAAATTTGCACAAGGAGACTCTAATTCTTTGATTGCATTAGTATTTATAGGAATCTTTGCTTTTGCAACTGCTAAAGGCTTTTTAAATGGCTTCTTTAGCCCAATTATAAACAACCCAACATTATTAGAATGGTCTGCACTTCTTGGAAATATTACAATGAATATATATGCAGTAGTAGGTATCTTATTTATAATTTTACTTTTTCTTATCAAAAAAATTCAAAGAATATTTAGCCTTTGGGATGGAGCTCTTGTAGGATTACTTGTGGCGGGAGCTTGGGGAGTTACTGGTGTAATTGGTGAAGAAAGTATAGAAAGAATTATTAACTTAGAAGCAATTAGTTTTGTATATCCAACAGCTCAAACTATTGACTTATTTAGTAACTATAGAGTTAATGATTTGACTTTTCCAATTAGCTTACTAGTAGGTGTACTTTTAGGTGCATTTTTCATGTCAAAACTAAATAGAAGATATAGTTTTGGATGTACTTCAGGTCAAGGTGAGAATAAAGCAAAATTTAATATGATAGGTGGAGCACTAATGGGAACAGGTGGTGTTTTATCTATTGGTTGTACAGTAGGACAAGGATTAACTGGTTTATCAACACTCGCATTTGCATCTGCTGTTGCTATTATTTCTATATTCATTTCAGGAACAATTACTGCAATACTTTTAAATAGAAAAAATAAACTACCTATGTGTTTTATCTTCGAATGGAAAGACAATACTCCTGATTATCAAATATAAAAAAGAGGTGATTTTTCCTCTTTTCTTTTATTTATTATAAAATTACTTTTTGCTATAGTTAGCCAAAATAAAAAAAGGAAGAAATATGGCTATAGAAAAAGAACAAGTAGTTGCAATGATGTATGAATTAAAAATTGATGGTGAGGTTGTTGATAGCAATATGGATAAAGAACCTTTAGAATTTACTTTTGGTAGTGGACAAATTATTCCTGGTTTAGAAGCTAGAATATCAGAATTAAATGAAGGTGATTCTGCAGATATAAATGTACCTGCAGATGAAGCCTATGGTGAATACAATCCAGAAGCAAAACAAACTGTACCAAAAGAAAACTTTGGGGATTTAGAACTAAGTGTTGGTATGCCTCTTCAAGGGCAAAGTGAAGATGGAAATCCAGTACAAGTTATGGTTAAAGAAATTTTAGAAAATGATGTAGTAATAGATTTTAATCATCCATTATCTGGAAAAGATTTAGATTTTTCTGTAACAATTAAATCTATTATCTAATTGTATAAATTACCACTTCTGTGGTAATTTATTCTATTTATATTTTAACTATTTTATCAAACCTACTATCCATACAAACACTAATATCCGTTGTAATAAATTTACCATTCATAAATAAAGAAAAGATTGTAGCTGGAGTACGTGAATTTTGAGCTTCTTCTAAAGTTTCAATTTTAATTACTTCCAATGGTATCTTACGTTTTTTACAACTTTCAACTAAAGAATTTTTAACATGATATTCTGAATAAGGACATCTATTTGAATAATAAACAGTACAACCCTTTTCTGAAACTTTTTTTTCATAAACACTTTTTCTAAAGCTTGGATTGTTCGCGTTTTTATTTATTTTCAATGATAATAATATAAAATTATCATCAGTAGTTTCTACAATTTCAAAACCTTGTTTTAAAAACCATTTTGTATCAGACATAAAGTGGAACTTTTTTTTGCCAACAATTGTAACTAACCCATTTATATTTTCTTTTTTACATCTATTAATTGCTTTTTCTAATAAATTTTTGCCATGTCCACTACCTTTGTATTTACCACTTACCCAGAAACAACCAATATATAAAAAATTATCTGCAAGAATAGGAACCCAAGCACTTTCAGAAGGAACAGTTTCCATAAAGACTTTTGCTCTTTCATCTAATCGTTCAAAAACAAAGCCATTATCAAACTGTGAACTTATCCAAGTTTTTTTTGCTTCGTAACTTTCAATACATTTTTTATCAGAAAAAGCACAACATATATGCTCATTTTTTATATTTTCTTTATTTAAAATAATATATGACATCAAAAACTCTTTTTATAAGAAGTGTTTTTTAAGATTTAATACCGATACAACATTGATCATTTAACTCAGAGACAACGCTATTTAGAATATCGAAATTAGCAATACAATTAAGAATTCTACCATCTCTATTTTGGCTTATAAGATTTGCAGAAGATAGTTTACTAATATGATGAGATAGTGTAGAACCAGGAACATTAAGATTTTCTTGAATTACTCCAACAGGTAATCCCTCTGGCCCTGCCTTTACTAGAAGTTTAAAAATTCTAAGTCTCGTAATATTACCAAGTTCAGCTAGACATTTAGCTAATTGTTCATCATTCATACCACTATCTCCTTTTAGATTTTGTATTATACCTTATGAAAAATAGATATTCACTAAATATCCACATCCAATAGCCATAGTAAATACAGTTGTCACAAAAAATATCATAATAGGTAATTTAAAAATCTTTTTTAACATAATCATTTCTGGTAAACTAGCCCCCGCACCAGCAATTGTAAGAGCTAAAACAGATCCCATATTCACACCTTTATCTATAAGTTCAGGAGCAAGCCCTACCATCATATCAGCACGAATATATAAAGGTACTCCAATCAAAGCAGAAAAAGGAACTGCAAAGATATTATCACTACTGGCATATTTAGTAATTATATCTTCAGGAACAAAACCATGTACAAATGCTCCTATAGCGATACCAATTGCGATATATGGGACAAAAGAAATAAACTGTTTCCAAGTCTTTAATACAATTGATTTATTAAAAACCTTTTGTTTTAAAGTAGTTATAAAACTTAACTCCTTGGGAGATTCACTACTTGAACAACAACTAACATCTTCTTTTTTTAATGAAAATCTACTCCCATTTGTTTTTTCAGATTCATTATTCTTTATATATTTTTCAAAACCCAATTTTTCCAAAGTCACACCTGCTAATAACGATGCACTTAATGCTATAAGAGAATAAACTAATGTAATTTCAAGACCAAAAGATATATAGAAGACAACAACTAATATTGGATTAAGTAATGGTGAAGTAAAAAGAAAAGTCATAATTGGGCCAAACCCTGCTTTTGCTTTAATTAGTCCCATGGTAAGAGGTACACTAGAACAAGAACAAAATGGAGTAATAGCTCCTAAAAGGGAGGCAATTAAATATCCACTTTTTTTAGATGATAAAACCTTTTGAACTTTCTTTGGATTCATGTAAATATTTAATATCTCAACAAAAAAACTAATTCCTAAAAAGAGAACAGATAGTTCTAAAAAACCAATAATAAAAAAACTTAATGCCTCTTGTAAATTTTGAATACTCATAACTTTCCTTTTATTTCTATATTTCTAAATCTGTCTCTTATACACATCTGACGCTGCCGACGAAGAGGATAG
>CAJXPH010000153.1 GCA_913057765.1 uncultured Campylobacteraceae bacterium | reverse complement strand
ATCTACACTATCCTCTTCGTCGGCAGCGTCAGATGTGTATAAGAGACAGTTGTTAGATACTTTAGAATCAAAAGAAGAGACAGAGATATTAGGAAACTCCATTTTAAAAGAATTGTATTATCGTATTGCTATTGGTGAAAATTCAAACTTTTTACATAAAATGTTTTTAGATAATAATAATGAAGCAAAAATTGCAAAAGCATTAAAAAATATTCATGATAACTATGATAAAAGTATTGATATTCCTACACTTGCAAGAGAAGAAGAGATGAGTGTATCCTCTTTCCATACACATTTTAAACAAATCACATCCCATACTCCCTTACAATATATAAAGAAAATAAAACTTACAAAAGCAAAAGATTTAATTGCAAAACATAACTATCAAGTAGTAGATGCAGCTTATGAACTAGGATATGATAACCCTTCACAATTTTCTAGAGATTTCAAAAAATACTTTGGATATCCTCCAAAAGATGTTAAACCATCTTTTTAAGAGAATAGTATTGATTATAATTATATATTAGTATAGTAGATATTACTAAATTTATTTTATTTTATCAATAATAATATTTTCCTTTTCCTCATTATAAAAGCTATAATTATTTCTACCTGACTTTTTGACAGAATACATTGCCTTATCAGCAGCAGACATCAACGAAGGAAGGGTATTCCCATCTTTTGGGAAAATTGATATACCAATACTACACCCTATATCAATTTTTGATGAATCCATAAATTTAATATCTAATATTTCTTTTATTAGTCTTTCTGCAATTACATTTAACTCTTTTTTCTCATTAAACTCAGGTATTAATATACAAAACTCATCGCCACCTATTCTATATAAGTACTCATTCTCTCTCAATAAGTGAAATAATTTTTTTGAAATATTTTGTAATAAATTATCTCCTGTCTCATGTCCATATGTGTCATTAATATTTTTAAATTTATCTAAATCTATAAAATAAAGAGCCATTTTTCGATTAAAACGTTTAACTCTTTTTAACTCATGGTTAAAATCAATTTTTAATCTTCTTCTATTTGATAGATTAGTCAAAATATCTATTTCACTTAATATTTTTAATTTATGATTTACCTTTGCTAATTCAATAGTTCGCTCTTGAACAATTTGTTCTAAATTATTTTGGTATTCCTCTAGTTCTTCTTGTACTTTCTTATACTTAGTGATATCTGTTCTAATAGAGGTATAAGAATCGACCTTTCCCATTGAATCGAAAAAGGGAACAATTGTCGTATCAACCCAATAGTATCTTCCATCTTTCGATTTATTTTTGACTTCGTCTTGCCAAATACCTTTTTCTGCTAAAACTGTATACATCTCTTTCCAGTACGATTTAGATTTACTACCTGAGTTTAGTATTCTATGATTCTGACCAATTAATTCATCTTCATCATATCCACTAATATTACAAAACTTATTATTGACATAAGTAATTGAACCAGAGATATCAGTCATCGCAATAATGGAATGTTGATCCATTGCAAACCTCTGATTAGATAAAATTTCTTCAATTCTTTTTTGGTATGTTATATCTGTTCGAATAGAGAAGTAACTATTAATTTTTCCATCATCATCAACAAAGGGAATTATGCTCGTTTCAACCCAATAATAACTTCCATTTTTTGATATATTTTTAACCTGGTCTTGCCAAATATGTCCTTCGGAAACTTTCTTATACATTGATTCCCAATATGACTTAGACTGATTTCCAGAATTGAGGATTCTATGATTTTTACCAATTAACTCTTCTTTTGAGTAACCACTAATTTCTATAAATTTATCATTAACATAAGTTATCAAGCCCTTTACATCAGTAGTTGCTATAATAGCATGTTGATCTATTGCAAATTTATGTTTTATAAGGGTATTTGAAAGTTCTATTTCTTTAGTAATATCAGTACGAATAGAAATGTAACTCTCTGGGTTACCATCTACTCCTATTTGAGGGACAATAGTAGTATCAACCCAATAATAATAGCCCTCTTTATTTTTATTTTTGACTTTATCTTGCCAAATATTTCCTTCAGAAATAACTTTATACATATTTTGCCAGTAAGACTTTGGTTGATTTCCTGAATTAAGTAACCTATGATTTTGTCCGAGTAATTCTTCTTTTGAATAACCACTAATTTCACAAAAGTTATCATTAGCATATGTAATCGTTCCTAAATTATTTGTTTTAGTAATAACAGAGTGCTGATCTATTGCAAAGGTATCATAATAAAGACTATTTAATAATTCATTCTCATCAGTGATTTCTGCATATATATTTACATACATCTCACTTTTAGCATCTGAATCTAAAAAAGGGATAATAGTTCTATTAACTCTATAATATTCTCCGTCTTTAGTCTGGTTTTTAACTTTATCATGCCAAATATTACCTTCTTTCAATGCTTTATCTATTGAGTTAAGATAATGTTTTGATTGGCTAGTAGAAGCAAGTATTTGGTTATTTTGTCCTATTAGTTCTTCCTTTGAATAACCAGAAAGTTTACAGAAGTTATCATTTACATAATTGATACAACCAAAAGTATCAAAAATAATAATAGAAAAGTTATCCTTTGATGAATACTTTTTATATATTGTTGCGGCTTGGAGAGCTGTGCCTTTCATCTAAGTCCTTATAATCTTTGTCCTAAAATATAACATGAGTATAGTAATAGACTTCTTATCTTCTATAGGTAAAGATTATTTTATAAATGGAATTAAGCTGAGAATATCCTCCAAAAGATGTTAAACCATCTTTTGAAGAGGATAGTAGTAATTAATACTATTTCATTGACATTGTTAAAATTGTAGAAACTTTATCTAATGTTATTGTTCCATTTTCGCCAATTTCTGTATAGCCATTTTTGATTAAAGCATTTGAAACATTTTCAATCACTTTATCATCAATTTCATATGCAGTTAATTTAGTTGGAACTCCAACTTTATTATATACTTTTTCCATTGCTTCAATTACAGCAGCATTGTTATTTTCAATTCCAAATACATTTTTACCTAATTGTGCAATTTTTTCTTTTTTCTCTTCACCCATTACTTCTAATAAATAAGGTTGAACTACTGCTAAAGACCTTGCATGATCAAGGTTATAGTTTGCAGTTAACTCATGTCCAATAAGGTGCGTTGACCAATCTTGAGGAACACCTGCTCCAATTTGGAAATTTAGTGCTTGATTTGCAATATGCATTAAGTTTTCTAACCATGCATCTGTTCTTCTATCTTCCCAAGTATCAGATAGTTTTACTAAACCTCTAAATAAAGTTTCTGCATAACCATCATTTACTAATGCAGTTGTAGGATATGTAATATATTGCTCAGAAGTATGAACAAAAGCATCAACTAAACCATTTCCTAATTGTCTATCACTTAACGTAGCCATAAAAGATGGATCCATTATTGCAAACTGTGGATATGAATAGTTTGAAAAATACATTCTTTTTTCGCCAGTTTCAGTTTTTGAAACTACTGTTAAATGATTTGTTTCTGAACCAGTTGCTGCTAATGTTAATACTACACCTAAAGGTAAAGCATCTTGTACTTCTGCTGATCCGTCTAAGAAATCCCAAGCATCACCATCATATTTTGCTGCAGCTGCTAAATATTTACAGCCATCAATTACTGAACCACCACCAAGAGCTAAAATAAAGTCAACGTTTTCTTTTTTTACAATCTCTAATGCTTTATGCATTGTTTCAATACTAGGATTTGGTTCTACTCCTGAGAATTCAAAGAATGTATGATTTTCTAAAGCTTTAACCACTTGGTCATAAGAACCATTCTTTTTAACCGAACCACCACCATATACTAGTAATATTTTTTTATCTTTACTAATTTTGTTAGTAAGCTCTTTTATTTTTCCTTTTCCAAACTCAATTGCTGTTGGATTATCATATGAAAATTCCATTTTTTTTATTCCTTTTAATGTTTTTGTGACCGAATTATAAATTTTTTTAGGAAATTTTGGAATATCAAATAATACAAAACACATTACAAATTCTACAAATGTAAATATTTTATTTTTCTTTATTTTTCAAAAATCCCACAAAATAGGCTTTATAGAGAACAAAAGAATAAAAAAAGCTAATTAGTATTTTAATAAAAACTTAAAAAAAAATATTATTCGATTTTTTTGCCATTTATTTAAGTTACGATTTCAAAATCACAAAAATTAAGTAACTCTTAATTTTACATCAAGGAGATAAAATGAAAAAAGTTAGTTTAAGTTTAGTCGCAATTATGGCTATAGGATTTTCAACTGCGAGCGCAAGTAGTTTACAAGAAGCATTAACAGATGGAAAAGTAAGTGGTGAATTTACTACTACTTATGAAAAGAGAGATTTTGACAAAGTTGGAGATAAATATTATCAAGATTCTGAGTATGCTGTTGGTTCTTTTGCACTTAAATATGAAACTGGTGAGTGGAATGACTTAAGTTTAACATCTAAATTTAGAGCATATACAACACTTTTTGAAGGTGATGATAAGGCATCAACTTACCATGGA
Source organism: uncultured Campylobacteraceae bacterium (assembly GCA_913057765.1). GTDB lineage: Bacteria > Campylobacterota > Campylobacteria > Campylobacterales > Arcobacteraceae > Halarcobacter. Next base: position 2,066 of record CAJXPH010000153.1, on the reverse strand, counting down.
GAAGGTGATGCTTCAGAAAGATTCTATCAAGATGGTAACAACGAAAATGCAGCTATTGAAGAATTATTCTTAACATATGCTCCAAATGACAACTTCACAGTTAAAGCTGGTAGACAATTTATTTCATCTCATTGGGTAAATAAAACTAATGATGCACTAAGAATCAATGCATCATTTGGAGATACTTCGTTAGAAGCAATTTGGGCATATAAACATGGTAGAGTTTATTCAAGAGATTATAGACCACTTAGTAAAGTTAATGAAGACAAAGGTGTTTATCAAGTATCTGCATCTCACAAATTTAACGATATGCTTTCTGTAGCTGCATATGATAGAATTGAGCCAGATGTAAGAGATATTTACGGTGTAAAAGTTAATGGTAACATTTCAGGAGTTTCTTTAGGAGTACACTATGCAAAAAATAGTGAAGAGCTTGCAGGGGCTACAGAATCAAGTTTAATTCAGTTAACAGCAAGCGGATCTATTGCAGGGTTCTCTCCATATGCTGGATATATCAAAATTGATGATGATGCCGCATTCCCAGGATGGACTAGTACTGGTGAAACTATTGATCCTATGGAAGAAGGTGATTACATCTACAATAAAGGTGCAGAGACAATCTACTTAGGAGTTAGCAAGTCATTTGGAGAGTTAAGTGGTACTCTTCTTTATGGTCAAACTGAATGGGATAATGGTATTAAAGAAGTTGATATGAATGAAACTACTTTATGGTTAGGATACCCAGTTACAAAAGACTTAAAAGCTAATTTAGGATATACAATGGTAAATATGGGTACTGATAGTGGTGCTGAAGATTACAATCAAATTAACTTTACGTTAACTTACTCTTTCTAATGAGTTTAAATCCCTCTTTTGAGGGATTTAAGAGTATACAAATCTATCTCTAGATAAATATGTAAAGTGCCAACTTTAAGGAATTTTTGCGAATTTCACTCCTTATATCTAGAGATAGGTTTGTATACTCTACTTTTTTTACATTATTTTTATATTTTTTGTATATTTTTTTTATCTATACTTTAAAAGTAAAAAATATTTATGACTTATAAAACTGTCTCAACATCAAAATTAGGAAAATTTTTGCGAATTTTAATCCTTTCTTCTCCTGAGACAGTTTTATAAGTTATAATTTCAAAATTTAGCATAAGTTATTTATATAATATTCACTTAATATACAATTCAATATACTTACTTAACCTATTGTATAAAAGACTCTTATGAAAAAAATTGTATATCTTTTATTTATTATTATCTCTTCAACTCTTTTCTCAAACGATGAATTAAAAAAAGTATCTATACAATTTATGTGGCATGACCAATTTGAATTTGCAGGTTTTTATGTTGCAAAAGAAAAAGGGTTTTACAAAGATTTAAATTTAGATGTTGAGTTTAAAAAATTTTCAATTGATACAAATATCACTAATAAAGTAATCAACCAAGAAGCAACATTTGGTACAGGTTCTAGTTCACTTATTATTGATAAATCAAAGGGAAAGGATATTGTATTACTAGGTTCTATTTTTCAATCTTCTCCTTTAATATTACTAGGATTAAAAAGACCTGATTTAGTTTCAATCAAAGATATAAAGAATAAAAATATTATGTTAACAGCAGACCAACAACGGTTTGCAACATTGCAATCAATGTTAATTAGTAGAAATGTACAATTAGAAGATGTTAATATTTTAAAACATACATTTGATATTGAAGATTTAATTAATAAAAAAACAGATATTGAGAAATTTGTAAAACTTTGGGAAGAATATACAGATAAAATTATTCTAAATAGTATGTTGCCTTCTAATATATATGAAAATGGAAAATTTATTTTTAAAAAGAATGAAGAAATAGATGAAGATTATCTTGACTTTGAAAAAGTTGAAGAAAATTTTTATTGTGAATATTTATTTGATGTAATGTATGTCTCTTTTGATGGTAAAATTTCTTTATGTTGTAGAGATTTTTATTCTGGACTTGATTTAGGAAATGTTTCTGAAGGTATTATTAATAGATATCTGTCTCTTATACACATCTGACGCTGCCGACGA
>CAJXPH010000152.1 GCA_913057765.1 uncultured Campylobacteraceae bacterium | reverse complement strand
TTTCCCTCTTGTCAAGAGTTTCTTCTTAGCTATAGCTTAAATTTTGGTTTTCTTTGCTTTACTCTCTTTTTTTATATACATATCCACTATTTGGTTCAAGAATAATCTCTTTTACTACGTTTTCTTGGGATATTAACTTAATTGAGCAACTATTTTTTATCTCATACTTATTATATTCATTTTCATATGAACTTAATTTTGAATATACTTTTCCATTATTTCCAAATGATATTTGCCCTAAACTAGTTGTACTATTACAACTAACCTCAACATCTTTTATATTATATTCTTTTGTTAATAGTACATATTTACTTCTATTATTAATTATTTTACATTTATTTGTTGAATAAATCTTCTTATTTGTCAGGGGATCGTTAAGAGCTTCTTCAAAACTTGGGTGTCCTGTTTCATTTGTATCACTATATATTGAATAATAAATACCTCCAACATTTTTATTACATCTAAAAAACTTTAAAGTCCATCTTTTTTTATGCCATAATTCATCATTTGATTTATATTTATTATCTATTAAAGATTGATACCTCGTTTCTTTTAAATACAATACTAATCTATTTGCAGCATCATTTAATTTATTATCTTGAAACTTTATATTAATGTAGCTACCTATAAGCGTTAATATAAAAATCACAAATATTAATTCAATAAGCGAAAAAGATTTCTTCATTAGTTTTTAATGATATAAGTTGTTTGAATTATTTTCCCATAATAAGATATTGGAAGTTTTAAATCATAAAAATATTGTTCTTTAGTAGTTATATAATATTTGTTACCTTCATCTATTCCATAAAATTTTAGTCTTAATATAAGTTCTTCATCTTCACTATTGACTTCATTGATTTCATTTAACTTTAATTTAGTAGATAATTCTTTTACAAAATTATATTTATATGCAAAATGTTTTTTTGGGTTTTCCAAGATTAAGTATAAAGGTTTATTTACAATAGTAAGTATTACATTAATAAATAGTACGAAAATCACCAAAGAAGCAGTGTTGTAGTGTCTATACCTAAACTGTGGAAGTCTTACTCTTATTGTATGAAAATATATTTTTACCATATAAGGTAAGAATATAACTACAAAAGGGGCATAATCTTCAATATAAATACGTTGCCTAAAAGAAAATAAAAGTGAAATAAATAATGATGTTGTAGCTATATACCAAACTAAAGTTCTGTCTTTTTTTATTCCACTTCTATATATAGAGTAAAAAAAGTAAATAAATAATAGTGGAGAAAAGATGGAAGCATAGATAGCAAAGGTATCAACTAAGAAGCCTCTTGGCTTCCCTCCTGTATCAAATCCATATATTCCCATTGACAAACCAAAAAGTATAAGAGAAACAATTAGCAGTTTATTGTCTTTTTTACTTAAAGAATAAAAAAACAGTGATAAGAAAAAAATTGCAAATGAGTTATCAATAAATAAAAATAGTACAAGTAATATATATGAGTGTTTCTTTACACTTTTATAATAATAGATATATAAAAGGGTGAAAAAAGTAACAACAATTGCACTATTAACTAAAATTGAAGCACTTAATAATCCAGGAAGAATCATAAATATACTAATAGATATTAATCTATCACTCTCTTTTTTAAAAAAGTTTTCAGTGATCTTATACATTAGAACTACTGATAAAATATAAAATATAATAAATGGCAATCTTAATGCAATATCATTTTGACCAAAAATATATAATGTGCTGTTAGTAAGAATTGTTAGTAACGAATTATTAACAAATACATTTAGCGCTTCTTTATATGAAATACTAAGATTATTTGCAGTGTAGACTAATATAGATAATACTACAAATAATATTATTGGGAATAAATATTTATATGTATTATCTGTTAGTTTCATAGCTTTAAAAAATTATCTATAATTTTAAATCCGTGCTCACTCATAATAGATTCTGGATGAAATTGTACACCATAAATATTTTTATCTTTTATTTCTAAAGACATTATTTCATCATCATCCATACTATATGATGTAGGAATAATAGAATCTGGTAAATTATCTTGACTAACTGTTAAAGAGTGATATCTTGTTTGAGTAAACTCTTTTGGAAGTTCGTTAAATAAAGTTGTTTCACTAGTAACTTTAATTTTTGAAGTCTTTCCATGCATCATATTTTTAGCACGAATTACTTTTCCTCCAAATACTTGAGCAATACTTTGATGTCCTAAACAAATACCAAATATCGGCTTTTTATCTGCAAAATATTCAATAACTTCCAAACAAATACCTGCATCATCAGGAGTTGCAGGTCCAGGAGAAATTATAATTTTCTCTGGATTTAAAGCTTCAATCTCTTTTACTGTTAATTCATCATTTCTAATAACTTTTAAATCTGCTCCAAGTTCTAAACAATATTGAACAATATTATAAGTAAAGGAGTCATAATTATCTATCATTAGAATCATTATTTAATTCCTCTTCATACTTCCGCATGCCTGCATTTATTTCAGAATACTGTTCTGCTGTAATAGATTCATCTTGAGACCATTTAACTTCATCAACTTGTCCACCATAATCAGCACCAAGTTTTTCAATATTTTCAGAAAACTCTTCAAGATTATTACAAACCTCTATTCTACCATCAACTGTATCTGTTAATTCAATAAACCAATCATGAGGCTGATCACCTCTATTTTTTATTCTTGCTTCAAATATAACACTCATAAATCACCTTTAAAATTAAAAAAGTAATTATAGCAACTTTACAATTAAATTGCATTTTTTATCTCTAATAACTTTATAAATTATTATCAATATATTCCTTAAAGCCTATAATATAAGTGCTGCATAGTTTTTTTATTTTCTTTAAAAAAAAATAAATAATTTTATAAAAGTTAAGATATACTTCCTAAATGAATTTAGCTACACCAATAATTATTACTATTTTATTAATGTTAAATGTTACAGCAAAGAGTTTAGAAAAAGTTTCTATTCAATTAGACTGGCTTCATCAATTTCAATTTGCAGGTTATTATATAGCAAAAGAGAAAGGTTATTTCGAAGATGAAGGGTTAGATGTAAATATAAAAGAATTTAACTTCAATATAAACTTATTAGATGATGTATTAAATTCTAAAAGTGAATATGCTATAGGAAAATCATCTTTAATAATTGATCGACTAGAAGGTAAAGAAATAACATTACTATCTGCTATTTATCAAAAATCACCTATGGTATTAATTTCTCTTAAAAATTCAAATATTAATACTCCAAATGATTTAAAAAATAAAAAAGTCATGTTGACCCCTGATGCAAGATCCACTGCAAGTATTAATTCTATGATTATTTCTCAAGGATTACAACTTGATGATATAAATTTTCAACCTCATACTTTTAAACTTGATGATTTATTAAATGGAACAACAGATGCAATGGGTTGTTATATTTCAAATGAACCTTATATATTAAGTAAAAAAAATATAGATTTTACCATACATAATCCCAGTGATTATGGTTTTGATTTTTATGGAGGATTACTTTTCACTTCAAGAAATGAATTAAATAATAATCCATTAAGAGCCAAAGGCATCTATAACGCGACATTAAAAGGCTGGAAATATGCTTTTAACAATATAGAAGAAACTTCAAAATTAATCTTTGAAAAATTTAATACTCAAAAAAAATCATTAGATTCTCTCATTTATGAGGGTTATGCATTAAAAGAACTTGCACAATTTGATAAAGGGTTATTAGGTAAAATTGACACTAAAAGAATAGAAGAAATTAAAAGACTATATCTATTATTAGGATTAAATAAAAATGCTACAAATTTTAAATTAGATGATCTAATTTATGATGTAAATAAAGTTGCTTTAACAAAAAAAGAAAAAGATTACTTAAAAAATAATGCAATAACTCTTTTAACTAATTCAAGCTTCCCTCCTTTTACAATGACAAAAGGAAAGAAGTTAACTGGAATAGAATTAGATTATTGGAATATAATTACAAAAAAACTAAATATTGAAGAAGATATTAATATCATAGAAAGAAGTTATAAAGCAGTAGAAAAAATTAAAAAGAATATAAATTATGTTAAGTTTGCATATTCTAGTAATGATTACACTAAAGATACAACTGTCACAAAACCCATTACGAAAGTTAAAGTTGGATTAGCTACATTAGTAGACAAAGCATTTGTTTCTGACATGAGTGAATTAGACAATAAAAAAATCGCAATTTCAAAATATTCAACTATCTACGCTTTATTTAAAAATAAATATCCAAATATTAATTATATAGAAATTGAAAATTTTGAAGAAGGGCTAAAACTGATTTCGCAGAAAAAGGTTTTTGGTCTAATAGGTAAATTACCTACTTTATCTTATTCTATAACTCAAAAAAGTTTAACGAATATGAAAATATCGGGAATTTTTGATGAGAAATTTCAGATGAGACTTCTTCTTAATAATGAAAATAAAATTTTAGAAAGTGTTTTAAATAAAACAATTTCAATAATTAAAAATGAAGATAAAAATAAAATAAAGAATAAATATTATTCTGTTATTTACCAAACTACAATTGATTATACATGGTTATATAAAATAGTTATTCCTCTATTAATAATTATACTCATAGTAATAATAAGTAATAGAAAATTGAATAAAGAAGTAAAAAAGCGTAAGATTATAGAGAATAAACTGCAAAAAGTAGCAAATGTTGATTCTCTAACAAATATCTTTAATAGAAGAAAAATAGAATCCTTATATAATAGAGAATTAATTCGTGTAAAAAGATATCAAAGAGAGTTATCTATAATTTTCTTTGATATTGATGATTTTAAATTGATAAATGATAAGCAAGGTCATGCAATTGGGGATGAAGTTTTAATTAAACTTAGTACTGTAGTTAAGAATAATATTCGTACAACTGACTTTTTTGGAAGATGGGGTGGAGAAGAATTTGTAATTATCTTACCAGAAACAAGTAAAATAAAAGCGACAAATGTAGCACATATATTAAAAGAAAAAATTTCCGCAACAGATTTTAATATCGATAGAGAAGTTACTTGTAGTTTTGGAGTATCGCAATTTGAAGAAACAGATTCTGGTGATTCACTATTAACAAGAGCTGACGATGCTATGTATTATGTAAAAAGAAATGGAAAGAATAACGTAAAAGTAGTATAAATACTACTTTTACATTTATAATTGATACTGTTTTATAAGTTCATCACTCACATTTAAAATATTTCTATCTCGTAGACTTTGAAGAACTTCTTTAGTACAATCAACATCATCAGGCCATCTTCTTTTAAAATTATCAAAACTATTTTTATTAGTAGCATCAATACAAAGAGTATTCGAATCTATATAAATATCTCTATTTGAATCTATATTATTTACAACTCTCCAAACTAACATATATGTATTTTCAACATCATTTTGATTTGCAGCATCAACAATAATCAATATTTTTATATTTTCATACAATGATTTTAGATCTTCAAAAATGTGTTTCTGACTTCTTGTTTTATCAACTGTAATAACAGTAATTGGATTTTTTGTATTAGTAAAATATTGTTTTAATTCTTTTACTTCATCAGTAATAGTTTGCATTTTAGATAATAATTCATCATCTGATAATAAATTTATACCTACTTCATCAATTTCATTCCCCGTACAATCAAGACCAAGTTTTCCACCAACTGCAAATTTAGGAGATGCATGATCAAGAGCATCAACAACCCCTCTTGAAATCATAATATCATCTATATCTATTCTATTTAAAATATATTCTGTTATCGCTTCATGCTCCGTCAATAGAGGTGCATCTTCCCCAACAAAAATTGCATGCTTGACAAAAGACATTTGTCCTACGCCCCAAAATGCATGCATCATTTGCTGTGCATGACCAGGATATAATGTTTTAATCTTCCCTAAAATTAAATTATGAAAAACTCCATTTTCTGGCATATAATAATCAATTAAATCAGGGGCTGTAGTTTTAAGTAATGGCAAGAAAATTCTTTCCGTTGCATGTCCCATATACTTGTCTTCTAAAGGTGGTTTCCCTACAACCGTAGCTAAATAAACCGGATCTTTTTTAGATGTGATTGCACTTACTTCCATAAATGGATATTCTTCTTCTAAAGTATAATAACCAGTATGATCACCGAATGGCCCTTCTATTCTCATTTTAGAAGGGTCCACAAAACCTTCAATAATATAATCATTGTCTTTTGGAACATAAATATCGTTAGTAATTGATTTTACAAGTTGAGCATTTTTATTTTTTACAAATCCATATAACATTAATTCAAAAACTCCAATAGGAAGGGGTGCTTGGCCACACCAAATATACATAGGATCCCCACCAATACCAATTGAAACAGGCATTTTTTTACCAGCTTTTTTATATTCATGGAAAAAATGATTTGAATCTTTGTGTATTTGCCAATGCATTCCAAGTGTATGATCATCATATACTTGAAGTCTATACATACCTAAATTTTTCATTTCACCATTTAATGAAGTTGTATAAACTTGTCCCATAGTAATAAAAGGACCACCATCTTGTTCCCAAGTTGTTAATACCTGTCTCTTATACACATCTGACGCTGCCGACGAAGAGGATAGTGTAGA
>CAJXPH010000151.1 GCA_913057765.1 uncultured Campylobacteraceae bacterium | reverse complement strand
GAGATCCTCTCTGGTCTCGTGGGCTCGGAGATGTGTATAAGAGACAGGTAATATAGATGCAGAACCAATTGAATTTACATATGGTTCAGGAGAAATAATCCCTGGACTAGAATCTAGAATTGAAGATATGAAGGAAAGTGAAACAAAAGATATTAAAGTTCCTTCTGAGGAAGCATATGGTGCATATAATGAAGAGTTAGCAGAAACATTACCTATCTCTGATTTTGAAGGAATCAATTTAGAGATTGGAATGGTTCTTGAAGCAGATGGAGAAGATGGAGAAATATTTAAAGCAACGGTTACCGAGGTTACTGAAGAAAATGTAACAATCGATTATAATCATCCCTTAGCTGGATGTGATTTGGACTTTACTGTTGTTATTCAAAAGATTGTCTAAATAAATATTTTATTTTTTATTAATATTTTTAATAGGTTTCAATAATTCTAAACTTGGCATATTTTGTAATACATTTTTTGTATTACACCAAGGATAGGGAATTGAACCTATCCAATTCATCATTTCATAAATAAACTTTTCTTCTAAAATAACCATTTCTTCAATACTTATAACTAATTGTTTAATCAAAAAGTTTTTATCTTTGTCAAAAGACCATTTATAAGTACCATATCCAATACGAAGAGTGTCATTTTCTTTTGAAGACATTATGACTAGCCATTTACATACCAATTTTTCATTATCACCTTTTATAGAATCTAAAAAACAAAAAGAATAAACATTTTCATAAGATTTATTAAATTCTTTTACCAATACATTTGTAATAGAATCTAACCCCATTGATTCAGAAGGAAAAGAAATATTTTTTGTCTCTAATTCCATATTAAGTATTGCATTTTTAGTGAATATGTCTTTCATCATATGTGGTTTATTATTATCTTTTGCATATATATATTTTGAGACTATTTTCTTTTGAACTTCCAAATTATTATTCATAATAATATTCCTTTATATTTAAGAATAAAAGATTAACAAATTCAAGTGAGTTTTGAGTGTGAAAGAAATAATAATTAAGGTAAAACTAGCAGCTCATACTATTTTTTAGTTATAATTCAAAATATTAAATATAAGAAAGAAGTAAATGTACAATCCCATATCAAACGAATTTTTTGACCAATTAAATGTTGCTATGCAAAGAAAGATTCCTTCAACTATTGTTTATTTAAAAGATGAAGGAAATAAAGAAACTACAAAAGGTGTCGTAAAAACGATGGAAGTAATAGATGGAAAAGAGTTTTTAATCTTAGTATCCAAAGAGAAAATAAGACTAGATACTGTTCTTACTTTCAATGGAAAAAGACATAGAGAAGAATAAATTATTCTCTATTTCCATTTTGGTTCAAAAGAAACTCTCTCTCCATCACCCGTAGTATATTCTTCAAGAGAATTTTCTTTGGACTGTACAACAATATATGTCATTGTTTTAGTAGAAGAATTACATATACCTCTTACACCTTTAGGTCCAACTCTTATAACACTACCCTCTTTAATATCAAAAACTTCACCATCCACTTGAAAAAAGCCAAAGCCTTTTAAAATAATATATGTCTCTTCATTTTTTCTATGAATATGAAAATAAGGCAGCTCTGATTTAGCAGGAAGAGAATTAAATGATATTTCAGAACCAGTTGATTTAGTGGCATCTTTTAAAAATACTTTTCCCTCTATTTCTTGTTTATTAACAGGATGTATTAAAGAATAGTCCATTAATTCATTTAAATCACCTAAGTTTATTGCACTGTAATTAATATCTTCTGATAACTTTTTAATTTCTTTCATAATCATTCCTTTTATTTGCATTTGACTAATTAGTCAATTATAAATAAAAGTTTATCAGAGGATATTATATTTTATAGTTGAAGTATTTTATTAGTGTTATTAAATAAGTTTTTTAAAAGGTATAAAATTTAAATCTAATGTCTTTTTATTTAACTTTTTGTTGTGATTTTTGTTCATTTATCGCTTTTATCGAGTCATATTTATTTGACATTACAATAAACATATAACCAACTGCAAATACAACCATTGTTATTATTAAGATATTTCTCACTATTACTCCTATATTAAATAAATTTTGAATATATAATAGCAATTTATAATTTAGAATTAGATTGAGTCTTTATTTTTTCATCATATGTTTTTTAGTTTTACTAGTAGCAACTGCTTCAAAAGGGTTGTCTGGCCAATAGTGTCTTTTATACTTTATAAACAACTCTTTTTTAACCTCTTCATATGAATTTTCCCAGAAACTTTTTAAATCATATGTAATTTGAATTGATCTCTTAGCTGGACTTAAAAGATGTACTTGTAAAGCAACACTATTGTTTAATATTTTGGGAGTTTCATTCATACCAAACATCTCTTGTATTTTTACAGCTAATATAGGAATCTTACTGTTAGAATAATCTATTTTTATATTTGAACCACTTGGAACTTTTACATGAGTTGGAGCAAGAGAATCTAGAAGATGTTGTTTTTCCCAAGGGATTGATCCTAATAAAATAGAATAAATATCCAAAGCTTCAAGTTCTTTTACTGTCTTAATATTGTGTAAATAAGGCTCAAGCCAGTTTTGGATTGTCTCTAATAAAGAGTCTGTTCTAAAATCAGGGAGATGATTATCAATATTTTCATTTATAAAATTGACCCTATTCTTTAAGTCTTCTGCCTTATTACTCCATGATAAAAGTTCTAAGCCCTCTTTTTTAATCAAATCTAAAATTAGTTTGGAGAAATCATGTTTAGATTCATTTGATATTGCTCTTGAATATAGTTCAAGTTCATAAAAATAACTTTTTTCTCTTATATCAAATTTTTTGTTCTCTTTATTGTAAGTAATTGACTCTACTTTTTGTATATAAGTTTCAAACTCTTTTTCTATCGTCTGTAAAGAAATTCTCAGTGCTAAATTAATATAAGAATCTTTACTGTGCGCATTTAAAGTTGAAATTACTAAAAATTCTTCATTAAATAGAGCATCTTCAATATTTAAAATAGCCCCTTTTCCATTACTTAGTTTATACCTAATATCATTTTTCCCTCTTAGTTTAGCAAGTCTATCAGGATATGCTAAAAGAAGTAAGATACTTAAATACTCTTCATTTATTCTATTTTTATTTTTTTTAACTACTTCAATACTTTTTAATTTAGAATAAAAAAACTCTGCTTGTTTTAAAACATTTTTTGCACTGTGTGAATTAATATAGGTATTATCAAAATCTTTTTCATACAAATGTATGAACCTAGAATATATATCACAGTTAAAATTGCTACTTTTAAATATATCTTTTTCATTTAACATTGCACAAAGAAGGCAAGCTTCATATGCAAAACCCAAATCATTTGCACGTAATATCATAAATGCAAATCTTGGATGAACACCAATTGAAAGCGATTTTTTACCAAATTGAGTGATTTTATAGTCTTTATTTAGTATTTGAAGTTCTTGAAGTATTTCTTTTGTAGTATTTTCTACCTGCTCTAAAGGATAATTCAAAAACTTAAATTCTTTAATATCTTCATATCCCCAAAGTGCCAAATCTAAAAAGAATGAACTCAAATCTGTTCTCAATATTTCAGGTTTTGTTGACTCTTGCAAAATTTTGCTTTTGTGCCAAAGCCTGTAACACTTTCCATTACTTAATCTTCCAGCCCTACCTGCTCTTTGAATAGAAGAATCATTTGAAATAAATGATAATTCTAAATGGTTCATTGCATTTGAATAGTTGTACAGTGATAGTTTTTCTAATCCAGAATCAATTACAATTTTCACACCTTCAATTGTTAAAGATGTTTGTGCAATATTTGTTGAAAGAATAATCTTTCTTTTATTTGATTTACTAATTGCTTTGTCTTGATTTTGTTTGCTAAGTACTGAATATAAAGGAAGAACATCAATATTCTTGCCTTTTAACTTCTCTTCAAGAGAATCTTGAAGCCTTTTGATTTCTTTTACACCTGGTAAGAATACTAAGATATCACCCTCATCCTCTTTTATAGATTTAAGTGTAATATTTAAAAGAAGGATATTTATACTTTTAATATCTGGCTGTTTTATATTTGCATTAAGATACACATTTTCAACATTATATATTTTACCTTTTGAAGTTATAACAGGAACATCACCTAAAAGTTTTGTTAACTCTTTTGAATCAAGTGTTGCAGACATGATTAAGAGTTTCAAATCATCTCTTAATAGTTCTTGTACCTGCAAACAAAGTGCAAGTGATAAATCAGTATGAATACTTCTTTCATGGAATTCATCAAAAATTACCATTGCCACATTTTCTAAAGCTTGGTCATTTTGAAGCTTACGAACTAAAATAGCTTCAGTTACGACAAGTAATTTTGTATTTTTAGAATAACAACTTTCCATTTTAACTTGATATCCAACCCTTTGCCCTACTTCTTCACCAAGAAGTCTAGACATCTGCTGAGCAACCATACGAGCAGCAACTCTACGTGGCTCTAGCATGATAATTATTTTATTTTCAAGCCAAGATTCATTTAGCAAAGAAATGGGCACCACAGTACTTTTACCAGCTCCAGGAGGTGCTTGAAGTATCAAAGTAGTGTTAGTATCAAGTGTTGATTTTATATTGTCTAAGACGTCATGGATAGGTAAACTTTTCATATTTGGTATTATACTTTAAATAACTGTACTTTTACAAATTTGAGAATGCATTATTAATATATATGATAAACTATAATATATTAACAGGAGCCACATGAAACCATTCCACTTTGAAAACCAGTTTTCCTCACAACTATTACATGAAACAGTAAATCATCCTAATATAAAGATAGGTCAATTCTCTTATTATTCAGGATACCACCATAAACATGATTTTGTGGAATGTGTACGATACTTACATGACAAAAGAAAAGATATAGACAAACTAATTATAGGAAGCTACTGTTCAATCGGCTCTGGTGCGGTATTCATGATGGCAGGGAATCAAGGCCATAATACACAATGGATTAGTACTTTTCCTTTTTATTTTCAAGCAAATATTTTTAAAACTGCAAAAAATGGTTTTGAAAAAGCAGGCAATACCACAATTGGGAATGATGTATGGATTGGCTCGGAAGCTATGATAATGTCTGGTATTACAATAGGTGATGGAGCAATTATTGCTGCTCGTGCAGTGGTAACAAAAGATGTAGCTCCTTATACAGTAGTAGGTGGTAATCCATGTGCTTTTATAAAAAATCGTTTTAATGAAAAAGAAATAGAGCAGTTACTTACTATGAAGTGGTGGAATTGGAAAGAAGAAAAAGTAAAAGAAAATATGCCACTTATTTGTAGTCCTTCTATTGAAAGCTTATGGACATATTGGTGCGAGAATAAAAAAAATCTATAAGGGATTCTCTACATTATAGAATAACTCATTTGGATAAATCTAGTTTACTCTTCTGAATATTTTACTTGAAAGAATGGAGGCATAAGACTTAGAGCAAAAGGGTATTGTTCTATAATTTCATTCATTACATCATATACAACAGTTGCATCTTCTGAAGCATACTTAATTTGTCCAATAGACAACTTTTTATTTTCCCAATTTGATTTTGACATACTCTTTGATTTTTGTAAATTTTCATTTAAGATTATTGAGGCAGCTTTTTTAGCTCCTATTTGATTCTTAGAAGATAACTTTTTGAATACATTCTCAAGATCAATTGTTGATTTTAGTCTCAGATTAAATTGTTTAAAAAGTGATTCATTATCACCTTTTAGTCCAGTTCCAATTTTTATTATTTTATCATCTTCTAAAAGATTTATAAGTGGTTTTAAATTTTTAATTTGTTTAATTTGAATAAGATAACACTTTGACACAGTAGCCAATTGAATAAGAGAAACGCCATAAGAGGCTTGCCCTTTTTCAAATCTTGGTCTTTGTTCACTGTCAAAACCTATAAAAGGATTTACTTCAATTGAATTCATTGAAAGTTCTAATTGTTTTGAAGTGTTAATAATTTCAATTGTTCTATTACCAATTGTATAAGGCGCTTGCAAATCATTTGTAACATTACTTGAATTATCTATTAAATTAAAAAGCTTTATAATTGATTTTAATGAAGAGGAACCATTTGATAAAATATTTTGTAAAGCATCTTCCACTTCACCTTCAAAATTATCTTCACAAAATCTTTGAATCAAATTTACTCTATCTTGATTAGAAATTACATTTACTAGCTTGATTCTAAACTCCTATTTAATATAACGATTTTTAAAATGACATTCTAACATAAAGATATGATATACATGTCATGAATTTCGCTTGATATAACACTCATTTACCTTTTTATTTCAAAGAAATATTTTTAATTAATTGAAGTTTTTTTAATCTTGTAAGCTTTTTAATTGCATATTCACGTTTTGATGCACTACTTCTATCACTTGAAGCCTCTTCATATAATAGTTTAACTGGACGTCTGGCTTTTGTATATTTTGCACCAGTATCTTTAGTATTATGCTCATCTAAACGTTTTGTTACATCTTTAGTGATTCCTGTATACAAACTTCCGTCACTACATTCAAGAATATAAACAAAATATGACAATGACACTCCTTTATGGTTATTCAATATTTAACCTGTCTCTTATACACATCTGACGCTGCCGACGAAGAGGATAGTGTAGAT
>CAJXPH010000150.1 GCA_913057765.1 uncultured Campylobacteraceae bacterium | reverse complement strand
ATCTACACTATCCTCTTCGTCGGCAGCGTCAGATGTGTATAAGAGACAGGGATAGAGGTTGGAAAAATAAAAGAATTACATTTAGGTTCAGATGATGTAATTGCAAAAGCATATTTATATGAAAACTATAAATATCTTTTAACAAAAAATAGTAAATTCTTTTTAGAAGAAGCTGAAATTAGTTTAGATGGTATAAAAAATTTAGGAACAGTGGTAAGAGGGAATTATCTT
This sequence comes from uncultured Campylobacteraceae bacterium, assembly GCA_913057765.1. Classification (GTDB taxonomy): domain Bacteria; phylum Campylobacterota; class Campylobacteria; order Campylobacterales; family Arcobacteraceae; genus Halarcobacter. The sequence goes on along the minus strand of CAJXPH010000150.1, from coordinate 6,477 downwards.
TCAATAGACTATAAAAAAGGGGAAGAATCTTTTTTCTTTGAGATTGAACAAAAAGATTCAAATAAATCTATTGCTAATGATATTATGTTGACTTTATATAGTGAAAATTTAAATTCAATATCAAATAAATCAAAAATATATTTTAAAAGTATTGAGATTGGAAAAGTACTTGATTATAGTTTAACTAGCAATTACAAAAAAGTTAAAATAAGAGCGATTATAAAAAGAAAATATAAAAACCTTATAAATGACAAAACACTTTTTTATGACATGAGTTCAAAACTTGTGGAGTTAAAAGATTTAGAACTAAATATAAATAATATTGGTTTTAAACCTCTACTTGATGGTGCAATTTCTCTTGTAGATATAAAAAGAAATGAAAAGTTTACAAAGAAAAGTTTTAATCTTTATACTTCTTATAAAGATGTAGAAAGTTTAAAACGAATACAAACGGAAGGTTCTTTAATAAGTACTTACTTTGATAATAGTTTTGAAGTGAAAGAGAATCAGTCAATAAACTATAAAAATCAAGAAATAGGTTTTGTAAAATCAATAAAATTTGATGATAAAAAATCTAAAGTAATGATGTTTATATATTCAAAATACAAAAAATATATCACTAAGAAAAGTAGATTTTATAAAAAAGGTGTCTTAAAATTAGATGCTAGTCTAAGTGGGGTATTATTTGAACTTGATAATTTTTCTTCAATTTTAAATGGTTCAATAGAACTTGATAATAGTTCAAAGAAATATTATAAAAACTACCAAATATTTGCATCGGAAGATAGTATGAAAAATTCTTCTAATACAATTACTATATCTTTTGATGATGTAGAAGGGTTAAAAACTGAGTTCTCAAAGCTATATTATAAAGGTGTAGATGTAGGAAAAGTGACAAATATATCGTTAAACTCTAAAAATAGAGTTTTAGTTAAAGTTCAAATATATAAAGATTTTGAAAAATTTGCTAAAAAAGGAACAACTTTTTATCTTAAAAAACCTAAGTTATCATTAAATCGAATAGAAAATATAGGTTCAACAATCATGCCTATAAATATTGGTGTACTAACAAGTAATAAAAGAAAAACTAAAACAAGTTTTAATGGATATGACAATTTAGAGAATATCAAGAAAGCGGAAGATGGTGTGATTTTAAAAGTAGTTTCATTACATCCTTCTAGTGTAAATGAAGATGCACCAGTTTATTATAAAAATGTACAAATTGGGAAAGTAAATAAAATAGGGCTAAGTTTTGATGGAGCAAAAGTATTACTTGATTGTTTAATCTATAATAGATATAAACATTTAGTACGTACAGATTCAACCTTCTATGATATTAGTGGTTTTAAATTGAAATTCTCTATCTTTAGTGGAACAGAAATAAAAACAAATACTTTTACTTCAATTGTAAAAGGTGGTTTGATGGTAGTAACTCCATATGAATACCATAATATAGCTACTTCAAAAGATACATTTATACTAAAAGAAGAGTTAGTTGAAAATTGGGAAGAAATAAGTCCTAGTATTAAAATAAGAGATTAAAATCTCTTATTTTAAATAGTTATCTTTTTTATCTTCACTATCTAGTTCTTGTCCAATTTCTTGGTATCTTGCAAAATAGTGTTTTACAAAAGAGTAAATCTTTTTATTTGTTGGCATAAAGTATTTATCTTCTTTTGTGGCAAATTGATTTAAAAATTCTGTAGCATCTTTTTTATCTAAATAGTGTTGTGCTAAAGAAGTATATGTTTGTACATACCATTTCTTTAACTCATCATATTTTTCTTTTGATAAATCTATTGTTAAATTTTCATTTTCCCAAATTAAGATCTTTGAATCAAATAATCCATTTAAGTGAATAAGGCCTTCACAATAATATGGTTGTACTTCATCAACTTCCATCCAACCTATAAGTCCTACAGCTCTTTTAACTGTATCTATTAATACTTGTTGCTCTAATTCTTTTTCTTCATTTGAATCATCTAAGAAGAAAGATACTAAGCCACCTGTTGTAGCTTTAAACTCTTCAATATTTTTGAAGTTACCTGTCTTGTTCATAAGAGTTTCTGTTTCTTCATCACACCATAAAATATGTCCAAATTCATGCCCAATTGTCGTGATATCATAAACTTGATGCCAAGCATCAGTTTCTTTAAATAAAAAGTTTCTATCTTCTGTTAATAGTTTTTGCCCAAAAACTTCACGACTTAGTTTTAAAAATGGTTTTGCTCGACTAGATTGAAGTATCTCATCTGAAAATGCAAAGATTTTTTTCCCTGCTTCTTTTGATACTATTTCATCATTTGGTACAACTTGTGCTGAAAAAAGTCCATTGAATTCTGCTCCAAAAAATAGTGCAGGTCGACCAACATATAGTTGTACTTCATCAAGTGATTTTAATGAAAAGTCATATATTGCTTTATATTCATTCTTATCTTTAAAATTTTCAAAGATTTTTGCAAAAGCAGATTTGATTTTATTCACTCTATTATCATTTTGTGCAAATTCTGGATTTGTAAGTCTTATATCCCATTCTAAAGCAACAGCTTTTCTAAAATGATCTTCATAGTATTCAAGGGGATGTCCAATTTGAATAGGAGTTTTGATTTTCATCCAAGCTCTATCAACATCAGCCCATCTTTCAACTAGCATATGAGTTTTTGTTTCACCAAATGCTTTGATAAGATTTTGTATATATAAAATATAATCCCACTTTTGTCCATATGTTTCATCTTCAAGTTCTATTAGTTTTTCTTCAAACTCTTCAAGGGAATCAATTACAGCAGTTGTTTGCTCTTTAAAAGCATTTATATATGCTTTTGAATGGTATTCATCTTTTTCTTTTACTAGTGCAGAATATGATCTATCTGCTAATATATTATTGTGTCCTAAATCAAATAAATGATGCTTTTCTAAATATTCAAATACTTTTTCTTCATCACCTTCAAATTTATTTAGAAGTTCTTTATTTATTCCATTTATAATATGTGCTGTCCATGAACTTTGCCATGATGACATTTTAATTCCCACGTTGTATACACTTTGAAATATCTCTTGATAAAATGGTGTTAATAAATTATTGTGTTTTATATAATCAACTGTGTTTTTATGTTTCTCATGCCAGAAATCTCTTACAAAGCAGTATGCTTTTTCCTGTAAGTCTATTATCTCTATTTCACTTTTGATACTTTTTTTAAGTACTTGAACTAAAGAGTCATCTCTTAAGTTAACAAGCCTTGTAACAAGTGCAAATCTTAAATCATCACTCATCTCTAAATCTAGTGTTGAAGCAAAGTCTTCTATTATTGTTAGTTTATCAAATTCTTTGTTTTCTAAATAAGAAATTAGTTTATTAACACTGCTTTTTTGAAAGTTCAAAAATTCGTATATATCGTTTAAATCATTTATAAATTTTTCATTATTCATATTAATCCTTTATTCAAATTGTAGTCTATCAATTTTAATCTTGTTTTTGAATTAGAATTTATTCTTTAGACTATATGAAAAAGCAAGAAGTACTAAAAAGAATAATGGAACTGCAATTTTTACAAATCCATCGCCTACACTAAAATGAGAAAATGAAGCGAATATAAAGTCAAATGAAAAACCTGTATATGCAATTAATCTTGGCTTTTCAAAGTTTCGTGGAAGTAATAATGCAACTCCTCCAAGTATTTTAAATACTCCAAGTAGTGTAAAAAAGTATAGTGGGTAACCTAAAGCTTTTGAAGCCGCTATAACTCCTTCTGTTTGAATTATATCTACTACTCCACCTATGATCCCAACCATGATTGCTAAGAATCCTGTTATTATAAAATAGATTGTTTTTTTGTTGAAAATCCTTTTTATCATTACTCTTCCCTTTTGTTTAATAATTGATTATATTAGTTTTTTGTTTAGTAAGTATTTATATAACTTTAGCACTTTTACTGGATAAGTGCTAAAAAAGCTCTAGACTTTAGCTTCCTTTTATAAAGTTGTGATAAAATTCTATATACAAAATATTAAAATTTATAGGAAAAACTTATGGCAAAACATCAATTTCAAACTGAAGTAGGACAATTACTTCATTTAATGACACACTCTTTATACTCAAATAAAGAAATTTTTATTAGAGAATTAGTATCAAATTCAAGTGATGCTATTGATAAATTAAATTATTTAAGATTAACTGACGAAAAGTTAAAAGATAGTTATGCAGATTGGAAAGGTGAGATTAATATCACTTTTGACGAAGCTGATAAATCATTAACAATTATTGATAATGGTGTAGGTATGAATGAAGAAGATTTAATTTCTTCAATTGGTACAATTGCAAAATCTGGTACAAAATCTTTTGTTGAAGCTATGACTGGTGATGATAAAAAAGATTCAAACCTTATTGGTCAATTCGGTGTTGGTTTTTACTCTGTATTTATGGTAGCTTCTCATGTAGATGTTATTTCTAAAAAAGCTGGAGAAGAAACTGCATATAAATGGTCTTCTGATGGAACAGGTGAGTTTGATTTAGCTCCTTGTACAAAAGAAACTTCAGGAACAGTTATTTACATCAAATTAAAAGATGAAGAAGCTTCAGAATTTGCTGTTAAAGAAAGAATCAAAACTATCGTTGGAAAATACTCTAACCATATTGCTTACCCAATTTTCTTAAACTACTCAGAAGAAGTAACTGAAGAGTTAAGTGAAGAAGATGAAAAATCTGGAAAAGAAGCTAAAAAAACAACTGAAAAAAGACATGAGAAAATCAACGAAGCTACTGCTTTATGGATGCAACCAAAGTCTAAATTAAAACCTGACGAATATAATGATTTTTATAAATCAATTTCTCATGATTCACAAGACCCAATGGCTGTTATTCATACAAAAGCTGAAGGTGTAAGTGAGTATACAACTCTTTTCTATATCCCTTCAATTGCTCCAATGGATATGTACAGAGCTGATTACCAACCAGGTGTGAAGTTATATGTAAAAAGAGTATTTATTACTGATTCTGAAAAAGAATTATTACCAACTTACTTAAGATTTGTAAGAGGTATTATTGATTCTGAAGATTTACCATTAAACGTTTCAAGAGAAATCTTACAAGAAAATAGAGTAATGGCAAATATTAAACAAGCGTCTGTAAAAAAAGTTTTAAATGAAATTAAAAAAATGTCAAAAGATGAAGAAAAATATGCTTTATTTGTTGAACAATATAACAGAGCTTTAAAAGAAGGTGCTTACCAAGACTTTACTAATAAAGAAGCAATCTTAGAATTAATTAGATTTAAATCATCAAAAGCTGAAAAAATGACTTCATTATCTGCATATAAAGATGCTGCTGATACTGAACAAAAAGCAATCTACTATATCGTAGGTGAAAATGAAAATGTTCTTAAAAACTCTCCATTATTAGAAGCATATAAGAAAAATGATATTGAAGTTCTTATCTTAGATGATAAAGAAATTGATGAAATCATTACTCCTATGTATGGTGCTTACCAAGAGTGGGAATTTAAAGATATTACATCTGCTGAAGCTCCAAAAGTTGAGCAATCAGAAGAAGCTAAAAAAGAAGTTGAAGAAAAATTTGAAGATATTACTAAAAAAATCAAAGATATTTTAGGTGAATCAGTTTCTGATGTAAGAGTTACAACTAGACTTTCTGAATCTCCATCTTGTGTTGTAAAAGACGCTGGTGATGCTCAAATGCAACAAATGGCTCAAATGATGAAAGCAATGGGACAAGACATGCCTGAAACTGCCCCAATTTTAGAAATCAACCCAGATCATGAAATCGTTACTAAATTAAATGGTTTAGATAATGATTCATTAGTATCAGATGTTTCATGGGTACTATTAGACCAAGCAAAACTATCTGAAGGTATGGAAATTACTGATGCAGTAGCATTTGCACAAAGATTATCAAGAATTACAGCTAAAGCACTTTAATATAAAATAACTATTTGCACGCATCTTCTGCGTTGCAAATAGTTTTTTTCTCGATCACTTATTATTAATTATAATTCTTTTACATATTTAACATAATCTTCTTTATATTTATTAAGAGTTTCTTCACTTAAAACTGATTCCGTATCATAAGTAATAAAAGCTTTTTTATAATTCATCTTTACATAATTTGCAGTAATTTCAAAAGGAAATAAAAACTCTTCAACTCTTTTTTTATCTTTTCCCCCTTCGGAAAATGCATTTTCTGCTCCACCACAACTAACTGCAATTGCAAATGATTTATCTTTTAACATACTTGCCCCCGCATGGGCAAATCCTGGTGATAATATCATATCAAACCATTCTTTTAAAAGTGATGGTGAACTAAACCAATACATTGGAAATTGAAAAAGAATAATATCATTTTCTAACAGTAATCTTTGTTCTTCTTCTACATTTATTTTAAAGTCTGGATATTTTATATATAAATCTGTCTCTTATACACATCTGACTCTGCCGACGAAGAGGATAGTGTAGATCTCGGTGGTG
>CAJXPH010000149.1 GCA_913057765.1 uncultured Campylobacteraceae bacterium | reverse complement strand
GATCTACACTATCCTCTTCGTCGGCAGCGTCAGATGTGTATAAGAGACAGACATACGATCAATTAATAGAATTTTAGATGTTCCATTAGAAAGTTTTGAGAGCTTTTCAAAAAATGAAAATTCTGAAATTCTAACAATAAGTGATAAAAACCCAGTTAATGAATATATAAGAGGGTATATTTATTATGATAAAACAAAAAATAAAAAATGGGGATTAAATGATTAGATTAGGTTCAAACTCTCCTACCCGTGCTAAAATATTAGAAGAACATACTATAAACTTCATACAAAATGGCGGAAATTTTGATGAAGATACTATAACTACAAAAAATCCAAAATCATTTGTATATGAAGCAACACTTGGAAAATACAATGAACTAATCAAAAAGTATGGTTGTGAAGACATGCCTTTATTAGTTGCAGATTCTGTAGTAACTTCAAATGGTGAACTTTTAAGAAAAGCAAAAGATGAAGAAGATGCTAGAAGAATGCTTGAACTTCAAAGTGGAAATGAAACCTCAGTTATAACATGTATGATTTATAAATCAAAATCAAAAGAAGTTATTGATATTTCTATTACGACATATCAATTTAATGAATTTAATAAAGAAGATATAGAAGAATATATTAAATCAGGTGAATGTTTTGGAAAGGCTGGGGCAATTATGGTCGAAGGATTTTGTAAACCTTATATAAAAAGTGTCAAAGGGTATGAAAGTACTGCTATGGGGCTTTGTGTTGAAAAACTGAGAATTTTTATTTAAAATATGTATAGATTAAAGAGTTACGATATAGTATATTTACTTACAATTATATTTACAGTTTATATATATATTCATACTTTTAAATTAAATGTTGATTCAATATGGATATTACATTGTGCAAATGAAATGCTAAATGGGGCTACTTTATATATAGATAAAATAGATGTAAACCCTCCATTAATATTTCTTTACTCAACAATAGCTATTAAATTATCAGATATCACAAATCTTTCTTCTGAATCATCTTATATAACATTAGTTTTAGTTTTAATTTTCAGTTCTATATATTTGATTTACAATATTATAAAAAATCACTACACTAATAAAAAAATAAGATTTTTATTATACTCATTACTCTTCATACTAACAATTTCAACAACATCAAATTTTGGAGAAAGAGAACATATATTTATAATATTTGTTTTACCTTATATTTTTATGCAAATATATAAAGATAAAATCCACTTCTCTAGAAAAACTTTAATATATATATCTATATTTGCGGCACTTGGATTTAATTTAAAACCTCATTTCTTTATACTATTCTTTTCTATTGAATTATTTAATTTAATACAGAAAAAAAATATAAAATATTTCTTTAGAATAGATGTCATAATCATTGTATCTAGTGCATTTATTTACTTACTTATAATTTATTTATTTTTTATTGAATATTTAACACAGGTTATTCCACTATCTTTAGAATCTTATACCAAAGTCTTTAATAACAACTTTTATTCATTATTAGTAAATGGTGAAGTTATATTTACAATAGGGGTACTTCTTATTTATTCATTTGGGTTAAGAAAATATATAAATCTATTTTTTACAAATATAGTTATAATCTCAATAATTTCACTTTTTATAGTATATATTTTACAACAAAAAGGTTGGAGCTATCATCGATTACCTTTATTTCTATTAGCTCAACTCTTTTGTCTTTTAATTCTATTCAATATTAAAAAAGAAAAAATCTATTTTGTTTTTTTAATTCCTATATATTTATTTATATTATATTTTAACCCTTCCAACAACCCTAATTATATTTCATTAAAAAAATATATTAATTCAATACAAAATAATAAAACAATATCCATAATTTCAATGGATATAACACAAGGTCTCCCCCTGCTTAAGAAATCGCAAATATGGGCTTCTAGGTATGCTTCCTATTTCATGTTTCCATCAGTTATTTTTGAGAATAAAAAAGTAGTTAAGAAAATTATGTTGGAAACAACATATAAAGATTTATTAAAATATAATCCTGATATAATAATTTTTCAGAATAAAAAATTCTACGATTTTTTTATTGAAGAAGATTTAAGAATTAAAAAAATTTATAATTTAAAATATATAGAAACTATCAATGGTAAGTTTCTTATATTAGTAAAGAGAAAACCTTGATGAAAACTCCAGAATTATCGTTAATATGTCCTTGCTATAATGAAGAAGAGGTTATTACACTATTTATAAATAAACTTACAACTATAATAAAAGACATAGATCTATCTTATGAAATAATTATTATTAACGACGGAAGTATTGATAATACGCTAAAAAAAGCAAAAGAATTAAAAGAAATTTTTCCTTCAATTAGAATATTAAATCTTTCACGGAATTTTGGTAAAGAGGCTGCTTTAACGGCTGGGTTAGATAAGGCGAAAGGAAGTGCTATTATTCCCATTGATGTAGATTTTCAAGACCCTCCTGAATTAATACCTAAACTAATAAAAAGATGGCAAGAAGGTTACGATATTGTATTAGCAAAAAGAAAAGATAGAACTAATGATCATTTTTTAAAATCACTAAGTGCAAAATACTTTTATAAAATACATAATCAAATTTCTGATGTAGAAATTCCAGACAATGTAGGTGATTTTAGACTTATATCTAAAAGAGTTTTAGAAGCACTGAAAACATTACCTGAAAATCAAAGGTTTATGAAAGGCATCTTTGCTTGGGTAGGATATAAAACTACTACAATAGAATATAAAAGAGAAAAAAGAGAAGCAGGAGAAAGTTCATTTAATGGTTGGAAACTTTGGAATTTCGCACTTGATGGAATAACTAGTTTTAGTACTCTACCATTAAGAGTTTGGCTATATCTTGGAATATTTATCTCTTTTTTATCATTTTTATATGGATCTATTATTGTAATAAAAACACTATTCTTTGGAGTAGATATTCCCGGTTATGCTTCTATCTTAGCATCTATACTTTTCTTAGGAGGAATCCAACTTATTGGAATTGGTGTATTAGGCGAATATATCGGTAGAATATATATAGAATCAAAAAAACGCCCAATTTATATTATTGAATCAGAGTACTAATATTTGAAAAATGTGTTATATAGAAATCAAAATATTCTTATTTTTATATTAATTCTACTATTAGGCTTATATTTACGATTAAATAATATAACATTTCATAGTTTTTGGTATGATGAACTTTTTAGTGTAGACTTTAGCCATCCTTCAAATACCTTTCAAGAAACACTAAAATTAACCATAGAAGATGTACATCCACCCTTTTATCAAACAATACTATGGATATGGTTAAAGATATTTGGTCTTAACGAGTTTAATGCCAGACTACTATCTGTGATAATTGGTATTATGACAGTTATCGCTAGTTATTATCTATCAAAGGAATTTTATAATCAAAAATATTCATTAGTTGTTGCATTTCTCTTATCATCAAATATTTTTCTTGTTTGGTATTCCCAAGAAGCAAGATCTTATCAACTTACAGTACTATTAAGTATTCTCTCTTACTTATATTTATATAGAACAATATTAACAGAAAATAAAAAAAATCTATTCCTCTATTGGTTAGTTACAATAATTTGGATGTATACTCATTACTTTAGTTTTTTTATAATTGCATCACAGTTTGTATTTACATTTATTTACATGATTTTTTTTACAAATAATAAGAAGCAATTAATTAAAACGATTATATTAACTGCACTAATATTTTTCATCTCTTTATTACCATTATTACCTTATATCTTAGAAATATCAAATAGTGAGAAGTTTTCTTTTTTACTTGAACCCTCTCCTTTATATTTTCTTACATTCATTCATTTTTACTTTGGTTATGGAGGAGTATTTTTTGTCTTAATTGCTTTTTTATTGAACTTGTATTTTATTTTAACAACAAAAATAAATAATAAAGAAAAAGTATTTTTATTAATGTTATTTTCATGGGTATTTTTTGGATATTTTATACTATATTTAAAAAGTATTTTTAGCTTCTCTCTAATTCAATTAAGATATACAATTGTAATGATTCCACCAATAATTTTATTATCCGTTTTTGGGGTTTCAAAATTAAAAAAATACTTACAAATGATAATTTTATTTATAGTTATTATCTTTTCATTCAAAGTACTATTTTTTGATTACCATGATACTTATAAGCAAGATCATAGGAATGTGTTAAAATATGTATCAAAATACAATTCTATACCTATCTATGAGTTAATTCCAGGGAATGGGCACAATGGCAATAATACAAATCATTACCAAGTTTATGCAGATATGTTGAACTTAGATTTAAAAATTATTGACGATACAAAGTTTAAAAAAGAAATTTTAAAAGATTCTTTACCTAGTTGTTTTTGGGTTCTTTACTCATTTAATTCTGTTGATTTAGATTCACAAAAAGATGTATTTGACTTTTATAAGATAAATGCAAATAAATCACTTATTGCAATTCATAAAGAAGAATATTTTAAAGCTGAAGCAAGCTTAATTTCAAAAAATAATAATACTGAATGTAAAACTTTAAGTATATTATTGAATAAAGATATACCTAAATGAAAAATCTTTTGATTAAAAAACAAAATATATTTATTTTAATTTCTATTATTTTCTTAGGAATTTATTTAAGATTTAGGAATCTTACACTTGATAGTTTTTGGCTTGATGAACTTTTTAGCATGGATTTTAGTAATCCAAATAGAAACTTTAGTGAAATGGTAAGACTTACATTAGAAGATGTCCATCCTCCATTCTATCAATTTCTTTTATGGATTTGGTTAAAGTTTTTCGGGTTTACTGAATTTGCGGGGAGATCTCTCTCTGCATTTATCGGAACACTTACTATTATTGTTTCATATTATTTCACAAAAGATTTTTATAAAGAAAAAGTAGCATTAGCTGTTTCTTTTATTTTTTCTATAAATATTTTTTTAATTTTCTTTTCAAATGAAGTGAGGGCTTATCAGTTAACTATCCTTTTATGTATGCTTTCATATTTATATTTATATAGAACAGTTTTAACAAAAGATAAAAAGAATCTATACCTATATTGGTTCTTTACTATTATATGGATGTATACTCATTATTATAGTTTTTTTATAATTGCTACGCAATTAATATTCGTATTAATATATATTTTTATCTTCGAAAAAGATTTCAAGAAATTGTTTATATTTACAATCCAAACTTCAATTATTTTTATTTTATCTATTATTCCGCTAATCCCTTATCTTTTTGCCACAACACAAGGGGATAAGTTCTGGTTTATCAAAAAACCAGCAATAACATATTTTATAAACTATATTCATTTTTATTTTGGATACGGAGGATTGTTTTTTGTTCTTTTTGGATTTCTATTTACACTATATTATTTATTAACAGAAAGAATTGAAAAAAAAGAAAAAATATTTTTGATAATGCTATTTATATGGTTTATATTTGGCTATTTAATCCCTTACATAAATAGTATTTTGACTTTCCCTTTAGTTCAAGCTAGATATTCTATTGTTATGATACCTCCTATTATTTTAATTGCATTATACGGGATATCAAAACAAAAAAATATTTTTCAAATCATTTTATTATTTATATTTGCAATTTTTTCATTTAAGGTAATATTTATAGACTTTGGAAATAAGCTTTATAAACAACAATATAGAGAACCTCTTATATATGTATCTAAGTATAGTAGTATTCCAATATATGAATTAATTCCTGAAAATGGTCATAATGGTAATAATACAAATCATTTCCAAGTTTATTCAGATATGTTAGATTTAAATTTAAACATAATTAATGATGATAGATTTCGAAATGATTATAAAGAAAATAAATTACCCAAATGCTTCTGGACAATATATACCTTTTATTCTCCAACATTAAAAAAAACCGAAGACGTATTAACATTATATGAATTATCAAAAAATGAAAAATTTAATAAAATATACACTAAAGAATATAATGACTCACAAGCATCACTTTTTTCAAAAAAAGGTAGTGAATCTGAATGTCTAAAATACTTAAAATTAAGGGATTAATATGGAATCATTTGTATATCAAGATATAATTAATCATGAAAAAAAACACTGGTGGTTTAAAGCAAGGCGTGAAATACTTGAACAAGTATTAAAGGAGTTACCTCTTTCTAATAATCCTAAAATCTTAGAAATAGGATGTGGAACTGGAGGAAATTTATCTATGTTAAATAATCATGGCTCAATTGCTGCTGTAGAAATGGATGAATTTGCAGTTGATTATGCAAAAAATAAATTTTCAAATGTAAAAAGAGGTTCTCTTCCCAATAATATTCCCTTTAAAGAAAAATTTGATTTAATATGTATGTTTGATGTACTTGAGCATATAGAAGAAGATAAATTATCAATCCAAACTTTAAAAAAATTTCTAAAACCAGATGGGATCTTATTAATAACAGTTCCTGCTTATCAGTGGCTGTATGGTACACATGATAAACTTTTACATCATAAAAGAAGATACACTTTAAATCAATTAGAATCAATATTAAGTGAATATACAACATTAAAGAAAAGTTACTTTAATACTTTTCTTTTTCCTCTAGTTATTTTATCTAGAATAATTGATAAATTTACTCCAAGTAAAAATTCAATAGGATATGATATTCCAAATCTGTCTCTTATACACATCTGACGCTGCCGACGAAGAGGA